>DAOVVI010000182.1 GCA_030637245.1 Cyclobacteriaceae bacterium | reverse complement strand
TCATTTACACTTAGAAAAACCGGTTTCTCATCAAAAATCACACAACTATTTGGCGATAATGAAACTTCACAATCCGTAAAAGCATAAAGCGCACCGATGGTGATATCGGGCGATTGATTTGGAGCAAGGCTGACCAGGATCTCAACATCCTGCGCAGTATTATCAACTACTTTTTTAATTTTGATTTTACCTTTATCGTTTGCCCTGACAATGGATTCTATCAGGCTGGTGGTAGTCGTACCAAATGGAATATCTTTGATGATCAGTGTTTTCTTATCCTGCTCTTCAATTTTAGCCCTGACCTTAACTCTTCCTCCACGTAAGCCTTCATTATAATCTGAAAAATCCGCATAACCTCCAGTAGGAAAATCAGGGTATATTTTCACCTTTTTACCCTTCAGTATGTCGATAGATCCCCGAAGGAGTTCACAGAAATTATGAGGTAAAACTTTAGTGGAGAGACCAACTGCGATGCCTTCAACACCCTGAGCCAGCAACAATGGAAATTTCACCGGCAAAGTAACCGGTTCCTTCTTCCGCCCATCATAAGAAAGCTGCCATTCTGTGGTCTGAGGATTGAATAAAACTTCCAGGGCAAACTTAGATAGCCTGGCTTCTATATATCTGGGCGCTGCAGCCCGATCCCCTGTACGAATGTCCCCCCAGTTTCCCTGCTGGTCAATCAACAGTTCTTTCTGACCGATGCCAATAATTGCGTCGCCGATGGAAGCATCGCCATGAGGATGGAATTGCATGGTACTGCCAATGATATTGGCTACCTTATTAAAGCGGCCATCATCCAATACCTTCATAGCATGAAGAATCCTGCGCTGCACCGGTTTCAATCCATCCTGAATTGCAGGAACTGCTCTTTCCAATATCACGTAAGATGCATAATCAAGGAACCATTTTTCATACATCCCTGTTACATGCTCTATCTCATGAAGTTGGTCGTCTTGCTCTGTAAATTGTCCGTTACCGTTTATTTTATCCTCGTCCATTTTTAACCTTCCACTTCCGCAAATTCTTCCTCTTTCTCTTCGCTAACCAAATCTTTTTCAACTCTTAAATTTTCTATTATAAATCCCTGACGTTGAGGCGTATTTTTACCCATATAAAAGGTAAGCAATGAATTTATACTTGTCTCCTTGCCTAAAATTATAGGCTCCAGTTTGATGTTTCCTCCAATGAATGCACCAAATTCATCAGGTGAAATCTCACCCAAACCTTTGAACCTGGTGATTTCAGGCTTTGCTCCTAGTTTCTCAATAGCCATCGATTTCTCATCGACACTATAACAATATATCGTTTCCTTCTTATTTCTCACTCTGAACAACGGAGTTTCCAGAATGTATAAATGTCCATGTCGCACCACGTCCGGGAAATACTGTAGAAAGAAAGTTAACAGCAATAGCCTGATATGCATACCATCAACGTCTGCATCTGTGGCGACAACAATCTTCCTGTATCGCAAACCCTCTAACCCATCTTCAATATTCAGCGCATGCTGAAGAAGGTTAAATTCTTCATTTTCATAAACAATCTTTTTCGTCAGGCCAAAGGAATTCAAAGGTTTACCTCTTAAACTGAAAACTGCCTGTGTTTGCACATCGCGTGATTTCGTAATGGAACCGCTCGCTGAATCTCCCTCAGTAATAAAGATCATGGTATCTTCTCTTCGATCACCTTTTTTATCATCATAGTGAATCCTGCAATCTCTTAATTTTTTATTGTGAAGATTCGCTTTTTTCGCACGTTCATTCGCCAGCTTTTTTATTCCCGCTATATCTTTTCGCTCTCGCTCAGACTGTAATATTCTCTTCTGAAGCGCATCAGCAACTTCACTGTGCCTGTGTAAATAATCGTCGAGCTCTTTCTTTATAAAATCATTGATGAAAGTACGCATCGTTGGCCTGTCCGGGCCAATAGTCTGGGATCCCAGTTTTGTTTTTGTTTGCGATTCAAAAACAGGCTCCATCACCCTTACTGAAATAGCCGTAACGATGCTGGCCCGCACATCGGTGGCGTCAAAGCTTTTACCATAAAACTCCCGAACAGTTTTTACAATAGCTTCCCTAAATGCTGCCAGATGTGTGCCTCCCTGGGTAGTGTATTGACCATTCACAAATGAATAATACTCTTCTCCATATTGATTGTTGTGGGTGATGGAGACTTCTATGTCATTCCCTTTCAGATGGATAATCGGGTACCTGAGGCTTTCCGAATCTGTTTTCTTGCTCAACAAATCAAGCAATCCACCTTCAGAATAGTATTTCGTGCCATTGAAGGTAATAGTAAGACCGGCATTCAGAAACACATAGTTCCATATCTTTTCCTCTAAGTATTCCGGAATGAAATGGAAATTTTGGAACATTTTCCCGTCAGGTTCGAAAACTATTAATGTCCCATTTCTGCCGGAAGAATCTATAATCTTTGATTCTTTGCGTAATTTCCCTTTCTCAAATTCTGCAATTTTGACTTTTTTGTCCCGATATGACTGGACTTTGAAATAATTTGATAATGCATTTACCGCCTTGGAACCAACACCATTCAAACCAACGGATTTTTGAAAAGCCTGCGAATCATATTTTCCACCGGTATTTATTTTGGATACACAATCAACAACTTTCCCCAAAGGAATACCCCTGCCATAATCCCTGATTTCTACGCGGTGCTCTGAAACCTTTATGTCAATATTTTTTCCAAATCCCATCACATACTCATCGATACAATTATCGATCACTTCCTTTACCAACACGTAGATACCATCATCGACAGCAGAACCATCTCCAAGCTTCCCAATATACATACCAGGCCGCAGCCTTATATGCTCCTTCCAATCGAGCGATTTAATATTATCTTCAGTGTACGCTACATTAATCTCCGCCATCTATTTGTCAAAAATTTTAGTCTGAATTTCAAGGTTATAGTTATTTGATTTGAAATAAATTTTATTTCAATAGGCTAATATGGCAAGGTAAAATCTCTTTGCAAAATCTTTTTAAAGTTTGCAGTTAAACAAAATTTTATACTCACACACCATAAAAAACTGATTTATAGATTTTTAATTGCCTTCACTTACAAATAACATTTAGCTGAAAAAATGCTAATTTTTTTGTAAAAAATCCCAATATTTTTAGTGAATCCCTATTTTCTTATCAGTGCGCTGACAAGGCCAACTACGATACCAACTAAAATGATCAACCCGGTAACAGGAATATAAACATAATATGATGAGCCGGTAACTCCATTGATTTTTACGAAGGCCAGATAAATAATAATACTTGTGATTAAAAAATTGATCCCGGCCAATAAATATGTAAACCACATGAGTAACCTTTCCTTCTGCTCTTTGCTCTTGAAAAGGATAGAACGATTGTCAATCCCTTTCGTATTTTTATACATACTTATCCCAACATTTAGTATCAAATTAAAGATTGCAAAAACTCCAAGTCCAAAATAAAAAATATGCGCCTTTGGCAGCTCAGTAATCCAATCCTGAGATGTATTTAAAAAATTTAATCTATCGCTCGCATACGCATACATATAAAGTAAACTTCCAAATACTGTGAGCATTGAAAAATTTTTAAAAAAATTGGCGAAGCGTAAATCTAGTTCACTCATAAGCTCTCTTTTATTGACCGGCTAAATTAAAATGATATATGCTCTTTTTTAATTGTTGCGAACATTAATTTTTTTTTATAGCATTGTCTTTACGTTAATCTATTGTTAATGACATTTAAAACAGCTTATAAAGTACTTCTCGTTCTTTTCTTGTTCCTTTTTATAACCCAAATGGGATGCTCCCGGAAAAAGAAGAAAACCAACCGGCTTCAAAAATTTGAGTCGGAATTATGGATTCAGGATAAAAATGGTTGCACCGGTGAAAGGATGATTTTGAAAAATCAATTGCTATCGTTAAAACATAACATGCGTGGATTTAAATCCAGTGAAATTGAATCGTATCTTGGCAAACCTGATGCACAAGAACTTTATACCCGAAGTCAGCGGTATTACATATATTTTATGGAACCCGGGCCAAAGTGCGATAATGCCAAAGAAAACCCACAGGCTTTGTTTGTCCGGTTTTCTGCTATTGGCGTTGCAAATGAATTTACCATCAAGCCTCTGTAGGTGGAAGATTGTAGCGTCAGTTTGCAAACTGACGCTACCGTCTTCGGAAACATCGGATGTTTTATCGATTATTTAAAGCAAAGCGAGGCAGCGCCGATTATACCTGCATCATTACCCAACTCTGCTCTTTTAATGATAATATCTTTGGTATAATAAGGAGTAAGGTTGTATTCAAGCGTTTCATTCAATTTGTCAATAATCAAATCAAAACCTGCGCCTAAGCCTCCCCCTATCAATATGGTTTTTATATCAAGTAATCTAATGGCTGCCACTAATCCTTCGCCAAGCAACTCCCCTACTTCTCTAAATATTTTCCTGGATACTTTATCTCCCTTAAATGCCTCTTTTACAATACCCTTCGGATCAAGATCTGCAAGATTGGACAATGCGGTATCTTTCTTTTTCATCAATTTAGCGGCTCGTTTCATAATACCTACTTTACCGATATTTTCTTCAAGCTCTCTACCATTTTTTGATAAAATATGTCCCAGTTCCATACTATTTCCATCTCCTCCTATAAATATTTTTTTATTGATAATTGCCGCGCTGCCAATACCTGTTCCTAGAGTTACAAACAAATAGCTTTCGGGAATATGATTCTTGGAAAAATAATATTCTCCCAATGCAGCCACAGCGGCATCGTTTTCTAAATAAAACTCTTTATCCGGAAATCTGTCCTTCAAATGTTGCTTCAATTCCACCCCATCCAGATCTGGAATTGCAGCGATTTCCAAACACCTGGACCGGTCAACTGATATCATGCCGGGTATGCCCATACCTACTTCCCGGATTTCAGGATGTTTCTCAAATTCACCCGATAGAATATCCAGATACCCCCCAACAAAGTCTTTGCTTTCTCTTAAATTAGCAGTGGAATACTTTACTTTTGATTCCATACCACCCTCCCGGTCAACTATTCCAATTTTCACATTTGTCCCTCCAATATCGATTCCCATATATCTTTCCATAAGTTATTAGCTTTTTAGTTTTGCGATTTGAAAATTTAAATTACGCAAAAATGTAAAACCATTTAAAATTATCAGTTTATTTTGATGGATTTTAGTTAAAATAAGTCAACAAGCAAATGTATTTAGAACAGATTCTCCATAACCTGGCAAAAAAGCAAAACGACTTGAAGCTTTTTATCCCCGGTCTTTGGCTCGATC
>DAOVVI010000464.1 GCA_030637245.1 Cyclobacteriaceae bacterium | reverse complement strand
GGGGTACGTGAAAATAATTTTAAAAAATCATGGAATTCGATAGATGACCGGATTTGGGTGGGAAGTGAGTTTTGGTCTAATCGCTTGCAGGATTGGAAAGTTCAAAATGGCCGTCTGGAGTGTGTCTCCAACAATCCAAAACTCATGTTGCGAACGACTCATTTGATTAACTACAGGCTGGCCAATAAGGGAGGTGATTTTTTTGCTAAAATTGATGCCGGCGCTATTCAATCTGCACAAAATACAGATGCCGCATGTGGATTTTTAATTGGTGCGGGAGGCAAGCTTAATGTTTGGGGTGCATCCTTGATACAACAGAAATCCGGCCCCGGAGCAGGTTTTTTTGCAGGTTTCACGGCTTCAGGCGATTTATTTGTCAAAGATATGGAAAGCGGCAACATTTTGAAACAAACGACAATAAGTCTATCTGAGAAAAATAGCATATTCATTGAGGCCAGGCAAGATAAGTTGAATTATACACTGACCTTAAAATGTGGAGATGAAAAAATAATCATAACTGAAATCAATAAGGAAAGTTTGGTTGGAAATATCGCTTTAGTTTCTCATCCGGGTCAGGGAGACAAACTTGGAACATACTGGTTTAATAATCTTGAGATTTGGGGAAGCAAGCTGGAAAAATTTGAGGAAACGGCCGGACCAATCATTAGTTCACAATATACATTGAGTAATAATATTATGAAATTGACAGCGCAGTTGGCACCGGTCAGCAAAACTGATCCACAGGAAGTGATCCTGGAATTGAAAAACGAGGATCGTTGGCAGGAAATCTCAAAGACAGAACTAATTACTCCCGGCTATACGGCAACGTTTAAAATAAGGGATTGGGATTCTTCTACAGACACTCCCTATCGGGTAAAATACGTTTACAACTCATCACGACAAAAAGATGAGGTTGCTTATTGGGAAGGAACCATCAGGCATGATCCTGTGGAGAAAGAAGAATTAGTAATTGCAGGCTTTACTGGAAATCACAATATCGCTCATGCTGGATTAGGGAGGGTTGGCGGAACATTTAATTTTGATGAGCGAGGAATTTGGTATCCCCATGCAGATATTGTTAAGAACGTACGTACACACCAACCGGATGTGTTGTTTTTTAGTGGAGACCAGGTGTATGAGGGAGATAGCCCAACCTTCCCGGACAGAGAGCACTACGAGCTGGATTATTTATACAAATGGTATCTCTATTGCCTGGCATATCGCAAGTTGACTAAAGATATTCCTACCATTTCAATCCCGGATGATCATGATGTGTACCAGGGAAATATTTGGGGACAAGGCGGTCGTCCTACGGATAGAGACAATAAAGGAGGATATGTGCATCCTGCCTGGTTTGTTCAAATGGTGGAACGAACTCAGTGTAGTAACTTACCTGACCCATATGACCCAACACCAATAGATCAAAACATCGGGGTTTATTATACTTCGCTAACCTATGGAGGAATTGGTTTTGCCGTACTGGAAGACCGTAAATTCAAGTCGGGATGTGCCGACAATCCGTTTATTACCAAAGGAAGACCGGACCATGTAATTGATCCTGAATTTGACATTAGTAAGATTGATCTACCTGGCAAAAAGTTACTTGGAGATCGACAATTAACCTTTCTGAACGATTGGGCAACCAACTGGAAAGGACAGGAAATGAAGATCGCCCTGTCACAAACCATTTTTGCCAATATGGCTACCCACCATGGAGCCAATCTTTTCCGTCTGATCGCCGATCTTGACGCCAATGGGTGGCCTCAATCAGGGAGAAACAGGGCTGTTGATGCTTTGAGAAAGGCATTTGTTTTCCATTTGGCAGGTGATCAGCATTTAGCTTCTATCGAGCACCATGGAATAGACGAATGGGACGATGCAATATATTCATTTTGCGTACCGTCTATTGCAAATTTTTACCCAAGGGCGTGGTGGCCGGATAACATCGGCATAGACAAACCAGAAGATGCCCTTCAGAATATGGGCAAACATAAAGATGGTTTTGGAAACCTGGTTACGGTGTATGCAGTTACCAATCCTTCAAGTTTTACAAAAAGATCAACCAACCGTGAGCCTCTGGAGCTTCACGATAAAATGCCCGGCTATGGTATTGTAAAAATGAATAAGAAAGACAGGACAATCAGAATGGAGTGCTGGCCACGCTATGCCGATCCATTAATCGATGAACAATATGAAGGCTGGCCCAAAACCATTAGCCAGTTTGATAATTATGGACGAAAGGCAAAGGCTTATTTACCAACAATTTCTGTGGAAGGCATAGAAAATCCTGTTGTAAAAATAGAAGATGAAAAATCCGGGGAGTTGGTTTATTGTGTAAGAATCAAAGGCCATGAATTCAAGCCAAAAGTATTTGAGCAAAGCAGCTATAAAATCACCTTGAAAGATACTGAAGGAGAAATTGATAAAGTTTTCGAAGGAGTGATACCAATAAAAAATCCTGATGAAAAATTGATTGTCCGTTTCTAACTAGATGTAAACAAGAAATGGAATATAATAACGGCTGTTAATTCATTTGTTTTATTAACAGTAACTTAAGTAAAAAATAGATAAGACATATGAATAGAATATTTAAACATCTATTATTTTTCTCAGCTATTATTACTTTTGGCTCATGCCTTACCAGAGAAAAGAAAACTGAAAACCTTGTCAATGAGTCTGACAAACCAAATTTTATACTAATCATGGCAGACGATTTAGGGTATGGAGGCATTTCATGTTACGGTAATACAGTTGTAAATACTCCGCATCTTGACAAAATGGCTTCTGAAGGAATAAAATTTACTGATTTTCATTCCAATGGAGCAGT
>DAOVVI010000124.1 GCA_030637245.1 Cyclobacteriaceae bacterium | reverse complement strand
GTTTTGCGAAATATTGGCGTCCCGATAGCGCACAACATTATCGCCATTAGATCCTTGCTGAAAGGCATCAATAAACTTGAACTTGCGGAATCAAATATTCAAGCTGATCTGGAAAAAAACTGGGCTGTAGTTGCTGAGGCGATTCAAACAATCTTGCGTAGAGAAGGATACCCAAAACCTTATGAAGCGCTGAAAGAATTGACCAGGATTAATGAAAAAATCACCAAAGACAGCATTTGGCTTTTTATTGACGGCCTTAAATTGGATGATTCCATAAAAGATGAATTGAAAAGAATAACGCCTTTTAACTATACCGGAATCAAGGTGGGGTAATTGATTCTTTGTGGTTTTTTGTCCAATATTACCTTGAATGCAATGAAAACGTTTGTTTCAATAATTTTATAGATTTGTATTAAGAGCAGGCAAGAATTAAAAACAGCGATAAATGAGATTTTGGAAAATACTCCAGACTCTGTACTTAACGAAGTATTGGACTAACTAAATTCGATTAAGAACAAACCTGAACAGACGGTCACTATGTCTCATTATCTACGACCCATTTTAACAGAGGACAAAGAGCTTCTTGAGCGATTAGCTAAATGATCGCAACAAAAGAAGCACTCGAAAGGTTCTTGGTTTCTGAAAAGCCCACTAAAAATATTATTCTCCGCATCTTTAGCCTACCCATCTACCCATGAATTTGTAATTATCTCAGCATTTGACGAACTTTAAAAGATGATTAAGAGTGTTTATATTGATACCTCTGTTTTTGGTGGATATTTTGATGTTGAATTTGAAAAACAGACTAAACCCTTTTTTAATTCAATTAAATCAAAAAGGATAACAATCTTAGTTTCAACTATCCTTGAACTTGAAATTTATAAAGCGCCAGAAAAAGTAATCGATTTTTTTGAATCTTTACCAAAAGAATTTATAGAAAAAGTTGAACTATCTGATGAAGCAAAACAATTGGCTGAAACTTACATAGCTGAAAAGGTTGTTGGAAAAATAAGCACAGCTGACTGCCAGCATATTGCAATAGCAACAATCAACAAAGCAGATGTTTTGGCAAGTTGGAACTTTAAGCATATTGTCAACCTTGAGCGAATTAGAGGGTATAATTCGATTAATTTTAGAGAAGGATATCAAATGATAGAAATACGTACACCAAACGAAATATTTAGCAATGAAGAAAAAGGATAATTCAGTTAAAATGGTTGAACGAATGAGAGAAATTCGTGATCAGTTGAGCAGAGAAATAATGAATATGTCCTTTGAGGAGGAGAAGACATATATCAGGCAACAGCTTATCGAACTGAAAAATAAAAGGTTGGCAGCGGGCAGCGTTAGATAAAAACAATGCTTTTTTGTTTGATTTAGGAACACATGTCTTAATACTTTAATGATTCTATACTACTTTTACGCCCAATGAAATTTCTCTATCCCGAATTTTTATTTGGTTTATTTACACTTGCCATTCCGATCATTATCCATCTTTTTAATTTTAGAAAGTCAAAAAGGATCTATTTCTCCAGTACCCGGTTTTTGACAAACATTAAGAAATCCACCAGTCAGAAACTAAAACTAAAGCATTACCTGATTCTTTTTTCCAGGCTTTTGTTTTTGACATTCCTGGTATTTGCATTTGCACAACCTTATATCCCAAGCGCGGACAAAAATCCTCAGGTTGAGAGCGTTTATATTTACTTGGATAATTCATCAAGTATGTCTAACCGGGTCGATGGCACTATGACAAGCCTGCACCTTGGAATGGATTATGTAAGCAAAATTCTGGACTTATATCCTGCAAATACATCCTATAAGCTCCTTACCAACGAGTTTGCTCCATTCTCCAATACACTGAAAAGCAAAGATGAAATTGAAGAATTGCTCACAGAGCTGAGGCTGAGCAATATTTCGAGAACATTGCCGGAAGCATACACACGATTAAAAAGTCACACACTTCGGCAAACTGAAAAAAGTAAAGATGTTTTTATTATTTCAGATTTTCAAAAATCGACCATTGGAAATATTGAACAATTGAAAATGGATTCTATAGATCAGGTGTTTGTTTCACCGATATTTTTTGACGCCACCAAAAATATATTCATAGATAGCATGTATTTGTCAAATCCATTTCTCATAGCCAATGAGAAGAATCAATTAAACGTGGTTTTGAAAAATACCGGTTTTGAAGATGCATCAGAATTGCAGGTAAAACTTTTTATCAATGAAATTCAATCGGCCAGTTCAATTGTGAATATTCCTGCCGGAGGATCTGAGGAGCTTACTTTTGAAATAAGTTATAACCTTGAAAAGGTAAATAGGTGCCGACTCAATTTTGAGGACTATCCCGTCACCTTTGACAATGACTTTTATTTTGTTCTGAAGCTGGAAAATAAAATCGATATCCTTGAAATAAAGAGTGAAGAATCCATTTCTCCAATAGAACAAGTTTATGGAAATAGAAGCCTTTTTAATTACTCATTTCAAATCGCGTCAAATACAGATTACAGTCTTATCCGTCAATTTGATTTGGTAATCGTCAATGGGTTGACAAGTATTGACAATTCACTTTCCCTGGAACTCAACAATTATATTGCCCAGGGAGGTTCACTATTCATTATCCCAGGTGAAAAGCCGGATATGAATTCATACAGAAACCTTTTGGCTTCCATAAACCCCGTAGTAAATGATACGTCCAGGGTTGAGATTTCCATGCCGGATCTTTCAGATCCATTTTATGAAAACATATTTGAGAGCGCTAATGAGCGAATAGATATGCCCAATGCATTGCCTATATTAAATTGGCAAGGCCAGCAGATGGATTTGTTAAAATTGAAGAATAACCTCAATTTTTTATCGGGATTCAGAAAACAGGGTACCATTTTTATCCTGGCCGCTCCTCTTGAAGATCAGTTTACCAATTTTCATCGGCATGCACTTTATGTTCCTGTGATGTATAGAATCGCGGCGATCAGCAAGCGATCTTTTGAAAAACTATACTATAACATCAATGAGCCAACCATCAACCTGAGATTGGATAGCCTGAATAAACAGGATATTTTCAAACTTACAGACTTAGAAATAGAACTTATTCCAAATCAACGGATAAGCGCCAATGAATTGGTATTGGAAATGCCAAAGAACACTTTAAATCCTGGATTTTATGAACTAAAACTCGAAGAAAAAACCAAGGATGTTTTAGCTTTTAATCTCGATAGAGCAGAATCGTATTTGGCTCAAATGACATTTGATGAAATCAAGACAAATTTTGCAAATTATAATAATGTGAAAATATTTGATGCAAATGATGCAGACAATTTTTCAAAAGAAGTTAAAAAAAATAAATTTGGAGTACCTTTATGGAAATATGCCATAATATTGTCATTATTATTTTTATTGGCTGAAGTTCTGTTAATTAGATTTTTGTAACATGAGCATTCTCTTAAAATCTGCCAGGATCCTGAATCCCGGATCATCCTATCACAATCAAAAGTTAAATATTTTAATTTCCGATGCCGGTGTCATCAAATCCATAGGAAAAGATACACCTAAGGCTGCAAAAGTAATCGAGACCAAAAACCTGATGGTTTCCATTGGTTGGTTTGATATGAGGGCAAATTTCAATGATCCCGGTCTTGAGCACAAGGAGGACCTGGTTACAGGTCTGAAGGCTGCTGCAGCAGGTGGATTTACCGGAGTTTCGCTACTTCCAAATACCTTACCATGCATCGAATCCAAAAATGAAGTATCCTACCTGAAGTCAAAGAATAGTGAAAGCGTTACTCAAATCTATCCATTGGGAGCTGTGACTAAAGGATGTAAGGGTGAGGACTTTACGGAGATTCTGGATATGCATGCTGCCGGGGCCGTAGCCTTTACAGATGGGGAAAACCCGATTTGGAATACAGATATTTTACTAAAGACATTACAATATCTTCAAAAGATCAATGGCTTGTTAATTAATAAACCGGAAGACAAATATCTTACAGCATTTGGCACGATGAACGAAGGAATAACTTCTACATTTCTGGGATTAAAAGGTATGCCCGGGCTGGCTGAGGAGATTATGGTCAAAAGGGATATTGAACTGCTGAAATATGCTGGAGGACGAATTCACTTTTCCAATATTTCTACTGCTTATGCCATACAGCAAATTGCAAAGGCAAATAAAAATGGGCTGAATGTGACATGCGATGTTGCTGCACATAACCTGATATTTGACGATACCCTTCTTTCGGATTACGATACCAATTACAAAGTCAATCCACCTTTGAGAGGGAAAAGAGATGTAAAGGCATTGGAAAAAGGCATAACCGGTAGTGACATTGACGTCATTGTGTCATCGCATACCCCGCAGGATGAAGAGTCGAAAAAGTTGGAGTTTGACCATGCAGATTTTGGCATGTTGGGATTACAGACGTTTTTTCCAATTATAGTGAAGAAATTAAATGGAAATGATATTTCCGATTTGTTGGAGAAGTTTACTGTAAATCCAAGAGTAATCTTAAATCTTCCAGTCCCGACAATTATAGAAGGCAAAAAAGCTGATTTAACCATTTTTGATCCGGATCTGGAATGGACGTATAATTCTGATACGAACTATTCAAAATCTGTCAATTCTCCATGGCTTGGTCAAACCCTGAAAGGGGCAGTCCTTGGAGTTCTGAATAACGGGAGATCATTCTTCAATACGTTCACATGAGTTACTATTCATTGAAGAATAAGTTAGTCGCTGTTCCATTGACGTATGGAATGATTGGGGGCTTTATCGTGATCCTGTTGTTTCTCATATTTTATTTCCTTGACCGGAATCCGCTTGTTAACATTAAAATGGTGGATCCGTTGATTTTAAGTATATTCATATTTTTTGCGCTAAAAGAATTCAGGGATCGGTATAATAGCCGCCAATTGCATTTTTGGCAGGGTATGACCGGAGGTGTGATCAACTACCTGACAATTGCCACGATATCGGCAATATTTATTTTGGTTATGACTGTAATAATTGACCCTGAAATGACGACTAAGTATATAGAAAGTCGGATTGAGCTACTGAATGAAAACAAACAGACGCTTGTAGATACCATGGATGAAGAGACATATTTGAAGGCAGTGGCAGGTGTAAAAGAGACAACAGGGTTTGATCTGGCATTGGATGACTTTTTGAAAAAATCAATTATTGGACTATTTTTAACTATAATAATCGCAGTAATTTTACGCAAATAAACTAACTAACTATTTTTTATCATGGAAGACAAAGTAACTGTTTCGCAAATCGGATTAAAGAATGGAATAATAATCGGTCTGATATTTATTGTTTATGGCATGATCCTGCAATTCCTAAATCTGGATATGAAATTGATGGGGTATTTAGGCTATGTAAATTATATTGTACTAATAGTTTTTGTTGTTCTAGCACATAAGGCATTTAAAGAAGGAGGCGATGGATTTATGACTATTGGACAGGGGCTTGGTGTAGGCATGCTAATTACATTGATAGGCAGTGTACTTTCATCAATTTTCACTTACATATATCTAAAGTTTATTGATGATTCAATGATTACAAAAATCTTGGATGCCCAGGTAGAAGAACTTGAAAAGCGAGGATTAGATGACGCTGCAATAGACCAGGCGATGGCAATTACAGGTAAGATTATGACTGTGGAATGGATGCCTGTTATGGCGTTTGTTTTTATGGCCTTCGCTGGATTTATTATTTCATTAATCGTTTCATTATTTACAAAAAAGTCAAACCCAACTTTAGAAGTTTAATTAATGCCGAAACCACTGGATATTTCAGTTATCGTTCCTGCCTATAATGAGGAGGAATCCATAACTGAACTGAATGAATGGATAAGCCG
>DAOVVI010000021.1 GCA_030637245.1 Cyclobacteriaceae bacterium | reverse complement strand
TCTGATAAGCGATTTCCGTTCATATCTGCTATGAAAATCTATTGTATATTTAAGGAAACGATACTCACCATAAAAACTACCGCTTTTAAGATCTGTAGTAGCTAATAACCCCCCATAAAATTTATGATTTTCCAGCTGATCATTCATTTGAGTTTCAAGTTTGAGCCCAAACCCCACCAAAGGATCAATTACAAAGGAGGTCACAATATTATCTGCACTAAATTTAGTTTCGAAAGGAAATGGACCGGCTACGTCACTTTCTTTTCTTAATCTTCTGTAAGAACTTAAAAACGAACCTGTACTTTTACCGCTCTTTACTACATCAGTGTCAAATACATAACTATCAGTATCTAATAATTCTTTGCCATCCTCAGATTTTTCATCCGTTTTTGAAGTTTCCGGAAAGGGCTGAGTGAATAAATAATTCTTAGTATCAACTACACTTTCACCTGTTCCATCAAATGATTCTTCTCTGTATTGATCTAAAAAAGATGGCGTTGAAGTAATTTCAATTTGTTGATCAGAATCCGTTTGGCCGGCTTCTTCTTCTTTATCCGGTGAAATAGCGATATTTACTTCTTCCAACGCTCTTTTTTCCCTCGCTTTTTTCAGTCGCTGGGCTACAAATTTTGCATTTAGATATTGCTGTCTCTTGGTTTGTGCAGTAAAAATATTCTGACTGAGGTTATAATTTTGCTTCAGATAAAGGTTGTCCTTGCCTTTTTCAGACATGACAAAGCTGAAATATCGCTTATCGTAGCTGATGTCATAGTCTTTGATCCCGGTTCCAAAATTGGACACCTGATGATAGATTTTTTTGGACAGGTCATATTTATACAGGTTATAAATACCTTGCTGCTCACTGATAAAATAATATTCATTGGCATTTACGGCCATGGGCTTAATGTTGGTGCTCAATGTATTGGTAATCCTGTGAACAGTTTTTTTGGTAGAATCAATATTGTAAATAAAAATATTATATGTATTGGAAATATTTTCTATTTCTCGGCCTTTCACGTCAATAGTATCTGTTGTTCTATTGGAACTGAATATTATTGAGCTGGTACCGGGAATAAACCTGGGATTAACGTCATCGTAAAAATCACTTGTGATTCGCTTAATTGAATTTCTTCGAAGACTTATCAAATACAGGTCATGGTCTCCGTTTCGGTCAGCACTTAATACTGCCAGGTTCCCATTTCTTACAATATCGAAATCTTTAATCTGGTTGATCCTGGTAAGTTCCTTTTTTACTTTTTTCTTTGAGCCGATTTCATATATCCAAAGATAATTTTTCCCATATCTTGTATTTATAATGCCAAGCGTATTTTCATCCTTCCAGCTTAACAGAGGAATATTTTTGTCAGGCTCCTGGTTGATGACCTTGTATCCCCCTTTTAGCACTACTTTTTCTTTATTTTTACCAATTCGACTTAGAATCACTTTATATTTTCCCTTATTATTTATGGTGTAGGCATAGTAATTACCCTCAGGACTGATTTTTACATCTTTTATATTGACGCCTTTTTTATTGGAATTTACTTTGCCGCCTTTATCAGGCAAAATATAATTCTGGTCAATAAACGAAGTTTGTTCCAAGTAGTAATTACTCCACTCAGCTATAAAACTTTTGTAAGGTATTCCTATTGACCCGGATATACTTCTTTCTTCATTGCGTATAATCCTGGTCAAATTAAGGATATTTGAAATATAGCTGGTTCCATATCTTTCTGCTATAAAATTCCATATCGATTGCCCAATAAGTTCTGCATCATTACCTGTAAACTTGGCCAGGTTATTCAATTTTTTATTGCGCATCATATCACGGATAAAGTCATCCATTTCTACATCCCAACCATATGCTGTGTAGCGCGCAGCGCCACTCATAAACCATTCAGGAAGAAAAAGCAGGTAGCTATTTTGAAACATGTCGGAAAGGCTCCCTCCAAACATCATGTCGTAAATAAGCATGGAAGACACCTTATAAATGAGGATTTTCTTAAATTCTTCTGCATTGCCCGGATAGGCGATTTCTACCATCGGTTTCACAAAATCAGTCTGTCCGGCTACGTCAAAGCTGTTATCGTTGACGCCAATATTACTTTGAAGTAGATCTGTAGGTGAGTTGTAAAGATATATTTCTGTTTTAGAATAGGATACTGTACCTAAAATATCTGTGACCCGGTCAAATTCTTTTTCGAGGTATTTTGTGGCAATCCTGGCAATTTCATTTCCACCGTCATAAAAATAGATGTCAAAATTCTCAGTACTGTAATACCTCCATTTAAAATTCTTGTATTGGACCCGGTTTTTACCAAATTTTTCCATTGCTTCCTGTGCGAAAACAAAGTTTACAGAAATGGTTAAGATCAATACTAGTAAAAATGATATAGTCTTATGTCCCTTCAACTTTTTATAGAAAATTGTGGATTGAAATATAACGAATAATACTTTTTAATATCTACTTCTTCATCAAGATTATTGCCTTCTTCAAGACATTTCACCAATTGATCACTAAAAAATGGAGCTAAAGAGACACCTTTCGAACCCAGTCCATTAAAAACACACATTCGTTTATGGTCAGGATGGAATCCTATCAGTGGTTTTCTGGTTACCGTTCCCGGCCGAATGCCTGCTTCATGTTTCACAATTTCGTAATTCATTTTTAATAACGAATTGAGCTTTTTGGATATTTCATTTTTCCCATTTTCCGTTGGTTCTTTTGAAAGGTCATTTCTGTTATATGTAGAACCTGCCTTGTACAAGCCATTCCCCTGCGGAATTATAAAACACGATCGGTTATAAATAGTTTCAAAATTATGCTTCAATTTTAAATGCAATATTTCGCCTTTTACCGGGACTATAGGAATCCAGCCAAAAAATTTTGACATCCCTATTTGATGTCCTGAACAAATTACAATTTTACTCGTCCGGATTCCATGATATTTTACCTCATTATCTGATATTTCAAGATCTGCATCAAAAAAACGCTCTTCCAGGTATCTGCATTTCTCCAACAGATAATGATACAATGTATCAATAAAATCAGTTACGTTCAAAAGAAACCCAAAAATCTCAACTCCGCCAAACGGATCATCTACATAACTTGAATGCGAATCTTTCTTACATATTTTTTTTATGAAATTCTGATAATTTGGTTCTGCGCTCCGTCCGTCCCAGTCATTCAATTCTTTTATCGAGCCGAACGGACGATAGATTGTTTTTTCTGAGAAAAAATGTGTATTGGTTTCTTTTTCTATCCCCTTGTAAAAAGTCTTTAAATAGGGAAACAATAGTTCTGCTTTCCAGGATTTAACCATTTTTGGCCCTGTAAATGGATTAGCTAATCCCGCTGCAACTGTTGAGGCTGTGGATGGTTTCCTTTCATCTATTATCGCAATGGTCCTACCGCGTTTTATTAATTGATACGCCAAAATACTTCCGGCCAAACCCTGACCTATGATAAGGTAATCATAATTCATTGTCTATTTTTTTCAAATTTCCATGGGAATGATTACTGTATTCTTTCCACTATGTACCATTATATTGCTCCGGCCTTGCCGGTTTCATGCAGTGAATTAACGAAAAAGCTTGAAATTATATTTTTTTAAACCAATTTTGTCTGCACATAAAATAAGGTATATGACCATAAAACAATTTGAGTTTAATGCTTTTTCTGAAAATACTTTTGTGGTTTATGACGATACAAAGGAGTGTATCATTATAGATCCGGGGTGTTATGAGCCAAATGAAAAAGCTCAGTTAAAGAAATTTATCAAAGACAACAATCTTATCGTGACATCATTGATAAATACCCATTGTCATATCGATCATGTTTTGGGAAATAAATTTATTAAGGATGAGTTTGATGTTGGTTTAACAATCCATAAGATTGACATTGACACATTAAAAGCGAATGATGTTGTAGCGCCTATTTATGGATTTCAGGCTTATGAATCCAGTGAAGCAGATATCTTTATTGATGAAGGTGAACAAGTGAAATTCGGCAATTCTGTATTTGATGTTCTATTTGTCCCAGGACATGCTCCGGGACATATTGCCTTGGTAAATGAAACTGAAAAAATATGCATTGCAGGTGATGTTCTTTTCCAGCAAAGTATCGGAAGAACAGATCTTCCGGGGGGAGATTATGATACATTAATGGAAAGCATAAAAAATAAATTATTTAAGCTTGCCGATGATGTCACAGTATATTGTGGTCATGGACCGAACACCAATATTGGTTATGAAAAACAGTACAACCCATTTTGTGGAACAGTGGCAAACTAAATACCGGAAGTGATAAAGCATATTCCAAATTTTCTGACATTATGTAATCTGGCCTGTGGTTGTTATGGTGCTGTGGCAGTTTTCAAAGGCGATTTGCAAACCGGATCAATTATGATTTGGGCTGGAGCATTATTCGATTTTTTTGATGGATTTGCGGCCCGAGTGTTAAAGAATTTTTCTTCCATCGGCAAAGACCTCGATTCATTGGCAGATCTAATCACCTTTTGCTTTTTACCTGCCTCGATTCTTTTTGTCTTAATTGATCAAAACTCCACAATAAATTGGCTCCCATATGTTGGATATCTATTGGTTTTGTTTGGGGCATTACGTTTGGCGAAATTCAATAGCGATACCCGGCAATCCGAAAATTTTTATGGGCTTCCGGTTCCGGCAAGTGGTATTTTTATAAGCGCATTCCCATTTATTTCAACCATTGAAAATGCAGGATTCAACAATGCTTTGACAGATTACCGTACATTGGTTGGAATTTCTATTCTTTTGTCGATCTTGATGGTCTCCAATATTAAATTAATGTCCTTTAAATTCAAGGATATCTCATTTAAAACAAATTGGCCCCGGTTTTTATTAATTCTAATTTCATTGTTTCTAATTATCATTTTTAAAATTGTTGCTCTTCCATTTATTATAATAATATATGTTGTCTTGTCCATAGCACTAAATATTGCAGAATAATCGTTACCTTTGTGTCCAGACTAAGCCTTCCTTTTGAAAATCAAATTCAAAAATCAAATTACTTAAAGTACAGTTAAGTTATTTATAATAAACTAATTTGAGTTGAGATTAATGGCTTCCATATCTAAGTCAGCCCTTTTTTGTACGGCGGTACTGCTTTTATTTTCGTCTGAAACGATGAAAATCCCGGATACTATTATTCAAATCTCAATTACATGGACTAATTCCGATTCGCATTCTTTTTCGGTTGAAGGGGCAATATATCCGGAAGAAATAAACGGATTACCATTGATTTCCATTCCATTAGAGCAAACGCAGGTTGTAGATATTGTGGTATCCAATATCCGTGAAACGGAATTTTCTCAAACTTTAAAAGAAAAACTCGATCTGAAATTTCCAACGAATTCTAAACTGGTTTCACTAAAAAAGCTGAAAGAAAGAGGAAGTGAGATTACATTCATGGATATTTTCCCAATTCATTATGATTCTACTTCCGGAAAGTATTTTAGAGTTGACTATTTGGAAATTGAATTAAAAAAGGCTTCTCCTTCTAAGCTATTATCATCTAATTTAAGAAGCGGTGAATCCAACATAAACTCGGTACTGGCAACCGGAGAATGGTACAAAATACGCGTCACTAGTACCGGTGTTCACAAAATTGATTACGATTATCTGAAAAATTCTGGTGTCAACGTATCAGGGATCAATCCTAAAAAAATAAAAATTTATGGAAACGGAGGGGGGATGCTTCCTCAAATAGTTAGCGATGAGCGCCCTGTCGATTTAATAGAAAATGCCATAACTGTTGCGGGTGAGTCAGATGGAAAGTTTGACCAGGAAGACTATATTTTGTTTTATGGGCTCGATGCCGATTACCATGATTTAATTGGAAATGGTGAGTTAGAATATGAAAAGAATTTCTACTCGGATACCAGCTATTACTTTCTGGCCATTTCTGAAGAAGAAGGATTGCGCATTACAGAAAAAGAGAACCTTGGATCAGAACATCCAAAAATTAAGCATTTTGATGATTTCATTCTATATGAAAATGACGAAAATAATATTATCAATTCGGGCAGGGAATGGTATGGTGAAAAATTTGATTTTACCCTTACTTATGATTTCACTTTCGATTTTCCTGATCTTATACCTGATACTGAATTAATTGTAACATCGTCAGTAATGGGACAAACTTATGAAGAAGCTTCATTGGATTTACACGTTAATGGACAGGGACTTGGTCAACAAAGAATAAATGCAATTGTCGAAGGAGCCTACCTGGCGAAAGGTTCAAACCAGGTCGAAGTTTTTAAAATAAATACTTCATCCATACCTTCTTCCGAAAAATTTACTATACGACTATCCTTCAATCCGACCGGTTCAGGAAAGTCAAAAGCAAATCTCAATTACCTGACTATACTTGGAAAGCGGAAATTAAAGCTCTTTGAAAATCAAACCAAATTCCGGTCGCTGGAAAGCACTCAATATGCCATTTCTACATTTGAAATAGAGGGTGGCGCCTCAGCATTTCAGGTTTGGGATGTAACGGAACCTCTTAAACCATACAAGCAAAAATTTTCGACAAATGGAAACAACGTCTCTTTCGGGGCATTTAGTTCCGAATTGAGTGAGTTTATCATCTTTGAGGACCAGAATTATTTAGTTCCCGAAAAAGCAGTAAAAATCCATGAACAAAATTTGCATGCTTCACCTAATGTTGATTTTTTAATTGTCACATATCCCGGATTTAAAAGCGAGGCTGATCGGTTAGCGGATTTTAGAAGAAACCATGACGGACTTAAGGTATTGCTGGTGACCACAGATGAAATCTATAATGAATTCTCATCCGGGAAACAGGATGTCACCGCCATTCGTGATTTTATTAAATACGTTTATGACATGGGTGAAGAAGGAAATAAACTTCAAAACGTATTGCTATTTGGTAAAGGGTCATTTGATTATAAAGACCGAATAGAAAATAATACTAATTTTGTGCCGATCTACACTTCCAGAAATTCACTGCATCCCATAAACAGCTATTCATCAGATGATTATTATGGCTTTCTTGATATGGATGAAGGCGAATGGATAGAGTCATATTCAGGAGATCATTTAATGGATGTCGGAGTTGGAAGGCTGCCGGTTAAATCGATTGAAGAGGCAAAAGTGATGGTTGATAAACTGATAAATTATGCTTCTAATATTGCTACTTTTGGCAATTGGCGTAATGAATTATTTTTTATTGCTGATGATGGAGATGGAAATTTACATCAAAGAGACGCAGACAGGTTGGCTGATTTGGTGGATACTTCATATACACAATTCAATGTAAATAAAATTTATGTTGACGCTTACGAACAAATTGTAACTTCCATCGGGGAATCTGCTCCGGAAGTGAATGAGGAAATTGAGCGATCAATAGATAAAGGTGGATTGATATTCAATTTTACAGGTCATGGATCTGCTACCAGATGGACCTCAGAAACTATTTTGAATATCTCTTCTGTTAGCGAATTTGAAAATAAAGAACGACTTCCATTGTTTGTGACCGCTACCTGTGAGTTTGGAAGGCATGACAATCCTAAAGCTATTTCAGGAGCTGAGCATTTATTGTTAAATCCAAAAGGTGGGGCAATCGGATTGGTAACTACTGCAAGGCCTGTTTTTTCCAGTACTAATTTTATACTTAATAAGGCATTTTATAATAATGTGTTTCGAAAGGAAGAAGGAAAATACGTATCGCTTGGTGAAATTTTCCGGAGAACAAAAAATCAATCCTTAAATGGAAGTGTAAACCGCAATTTCTCATTGCTCGCCGATCCTTCCATGACACTTTCTTATGCCAAAGAGGACATTACTTTGATCGCAGATGAAAATTCCTATCAACCAGGCGATACTTTAAAAGCACTGGGTACGGTTAAGTTGAAAGGGCAGGTGCTGAAAGCTGACGGTCAGGTAAATTCCAGTTTCAGTGGAAGTCTGATTGCTACGGTATTTGACAAACCAACTGAGATCGAGACTTACGGGCACGAGGATCCGGTAATGAGATTTTTGGTACGGGACAATATTATATTTAAAGGAGAAGTAAGTGTTACGGCCGGTGAATTTGATATTGAATTTATTGTGCCAAAAAACATCACTTATGATTTTGAAAAAGGGAAAGTGAGTTTGTATGCGCTGGATGTGTCTCAACATCTTGATGCCGGCGGTTCAAATATTGAATTTGCAGTTGGGGGTGAAAGCGATGATTTTGAAGTGGACACTACACCCCCGGAAATCCAGCTATTCATTAATGACACAAGTTTTGTAAACGGAGGAATTACCCGCCCGGACATATTGTTGGTCGGCAATCTCAGTGATGAGAGTGGTATCAGTATTTCAAATTCTGATTCGGGACAAGAGTTAATTGCTGTTTTAGATAATGAAGAAGAAATAACTGTAAATGGATATTATATTAGTGCACTTGATACCTATAAAAAGGGATGGGTTACATATCCATTTAAAGACTTATCTATTGGTACCCATAAAATTCGACTAAAAGCCTGGGATATTCATAACAATTCAAATGAGGCAGAAATTGAATTTTTAGTGGTAGAAGATGCTTACCTTGCCATTGAAAAGTTGATGAATTTCCCTAACCCTTTTCGTGATTATACTCGATTTAGCTTTGAACATAACAGAGCCGGAGATGATTTGGAAATCATGATTGATATTTATTCATTGCAGGGGAAATTGGTTAAACAATTTATTTATACCAGGGAAAACAGTGAATCTCGTATTTCAGATTTGGTTTGGGATGGAAAAGCGAAAAATGGTAGTAATTTGTTAAGTGGAGTATATATATTCAGACTTTCCATTCGTTCTTTGATCGATGGGAGTAAAAAACAAGCAAATCAAAAGTTGGTAATTATTAATTAATTATATTTAAAACGCGTTATCATTTTTATATAATGAAATTTAAAATCGTATTATTCATTTGTGCATTTTTTGCAGCAAATTCTTCAATGCACGCACAGGTAAATGTTGCAGGGCAAGATACGTCCAGAAGAGTAATAACCACCGCAGTACCTTTTTTATTGATTGCAACAGACGCCAGGGCCGGTGCCATGGGTGATGCCGGTGTTGCAACATCTCCGGATGCAAATGCAACGCATTGGAATATCGCCAAACTGGCTTTTATAAAAAATGACATCGGATTCAGTTTGTCTTATACGCCGTGGCTTGCAAAGATCATCAATGATATGAGTTTATCTTATCTCTCCGGTTATTACAAAATCAACAAAGAACAATCAGTTGGATTGTCATTAAGTTATTTTGATTTGGGAAATATACAATTTACTGATGAATTTGGTGAGGCTCTTCAAAATTACAACCCGCGTGAATTTTCTTTTTCAGGATCATATGCCCGTTTGTTATCTGAAAATATGAGTATCGGTGTCACATTAAAATATATACGATCTAACCTGACCGGTAATGTTTTTTCAAGCACCAGTGATGGACAGGCCGGCGTTAGTATTGCTGCAGACTTAGGCTGGTATTGGAACAAGGATATAGGACAAAATTCAAATCTTGCCCTGGGCGCTACAATTACGGACATTGGCAATAAGATCACTTATTCCAACGATGAACAAAAAGAATTTATACCGACAACACTAAGATTTGGTGGCGCCTACACGCTGAGCCTTGATCCGCACAATTCGTTAACCTTTGCGCTGGATTTTAATAAGTTAATGGTTCCTACACCACCGGTATATGTAGTAGATGATAATGGAAGAGTGATTTATGATCAAAATGGTAACCCCGAAATTGCACGTGGCAAAGATCCTGACCGGTCATTGTTAAGTGGTATGTTCGGATCCTTCACAGATGCTCCTGATGGAGCTTCAGAAGAACTGAAGGAAGTAATGATAGGCGGAGGAATTGAATACTGGTATAGAGATCTTTTTGCTTTGAGGGGCGGATATTTCTGGGAGGATTATGAAAAGGGAGACCGGAAATATTTCACAATGGGTCTTGGTTTAAGGTACAATGTTTTTGGGATAGATTTTGCCTATTTAGTTCCTCAAAAGAAAGAACATCCATTGGCAGAAACACTTAGATTTACACTGCATTTCAATTTTAACAACAAAAAGGTCCAGGAATCTATCATAGATGAAGATACCAATTAATGGTTGATAGAACTGTTGCTCCGGCATTTGTCGAACCCAAAAAATTCAACCTTCCGGAACCTGAAATAGTAAAATTCAGTAATGATTCACGATTTTTCTTTTTGAATGTTGGTGATCAGCCGGTAATTAAGCTGGAGTTTATATTTAAAGCCGGAAGCTGGTTTGAATCCACTCCGGGAATAGCATTTTTCACCGGGAAAATGCTCATCGAAGGTACCACCTCTCTTATTTCCAAAGACATTGCTGAAACACTGGAACATTATGGCGCCTTTGTAGAAATCAATCCCGGTTTTGACTATACAAATTTAAGTATCCATATTCCTACCCATCATTTTGAAAAGATAGAATCAATTGTTAATGATATACTTTTCAACCCGACTTTCCCGGACCATGAGCTTGAGCTGATGAAAGAAATTCAAATTCAGCAATTAGTCATCAATGAGCAGAAAAACAATTTTGTGGCTTCGAGATTATTCCGGTCAAATTTGTATGG
>DAOVVI010000082.1 GCA_030637245.1 Cyclobacteriaceae bacterium | reverse complement strand
CCACAACAATGTGTCGTTTGGGAACTATGAAAAAAGAATAGGAAAAGCATAACGACCCTCCTTCAATCTCAATAAAATTCATTGTTATGATGTGTAAACTCGTGTCAAGTCAGTTGTGGTGTTTCGGTTTAACCGAAGTAATTCCTGCCTACTGGGCAGGCAGGTTTATTCATGATAAGGCATAAATATAGCCTGCCCCGCATAGCGGGAAGCATAGCCATCCGCGTGTAGCCGAAGCTTTAGCGGCAAGCCTTTGGCGGCTGATGAGAGGCACGAGCTACGTGAATATTTTTTAACGCAGTCAGGGATAAAAAGGACTAGGCTTGGACTGGATAAACCAAACTTGAATGGACACTAGCGTAATAAATCTTAATCTTTCTTTTAATCATTGAGAATCGATATTTTGTACTATGTTTGCGCTTTATTTAACCAAATTCGAAATCAATGAAACACCCATGGCATGATATTAACCCAGGTGAAAATATTCCGGAATTTGTCAATGGCATAATTGAAATTCCAAAAAACAGAAGAGCAAAATACGAACTCGATAAAGAAAGCGGACTTCTAAGGCTGGATCGCGTTTTATATTCTTCCATGTATTATCCTGCTAATTATGGCTTTATACCACGTACCTACTGCGACGACAAAGATCCATTGGATATACTTGTGTTATCACAAATAAATGTCGTTCCCCTATGTATTGTTCCATCAAAAGTAATAGGTGTTATGCATATGCTGGACCAGGGAGAAGCTGATGACAAAATAATAGCCGTTGCTGAAAACGATATGAGCGTCATCCATTATGAGGATGTCTCAGAATTGCCTGATCATTTTTTCAGGGAGATCAAAAACTTTTTTGAAGATTATAAAAAACTGGAAAACAAAACTTCTGTAGTTGAAGAGTTTGGCGGCAAGGATGAAGCTATGAAGATTGTAATTAAAGCTTTAGAGGATTATAAATTAAGGTTTACCAACTAGTGTCATGTGTATCTCCAAATTAGAAATATTTAAGAATTGTAGAGTCTTCTGGAAAATGCGTTTCTTTCTTTTAGGAATAATACACTTTAACAGTATCCTGAAAAGTGGTCAATGGCAGAAGCAGTTGGCTGGTAATTCAGGGTGTGAATAAGCTCTTACCTCTGATATTTTCGTTTTTTTTGACAAAAGTTTAATGATTGGTTGATATGATTAAACGGTAATTAATTTAGAGAATTGATCTATCAATCTATTTTTCAATCTTTCATCAATCTTTCATCAATCTCCATCAATCTTATCTGGTTCTGGCTCGTCCTGGTTAGAGGGTTGCAGGATTTTTGCATAAGGGAGGCTGAAAAGGATTTGCAATTTCAACTTCGGTTGAGGCTGGCTTCCAACTTAGTATCAATATATTCTTTTTCTATTGACGGATATTTCCTCGTTCTTTTCTTAGCGCTTACATTTTGCTTAGCAAGTTGCTCATACATCATACTTTCAACAGCTCTTTCCTCCACCAACAACAGATGATCATACGGCCCTCTGGGTGAAATTAATTTCACAAAAACCGGCGCTGTTTCTACAGCAATAAATAAAAATATGATAAACCAATTGGCCAACCAGATCGCATGACTTTTAGCAGTAATATTGCTCAACGCATCCATTCTCGCAGCCGGACCATTCATTTTCCCCCTTTCAATAGATTGAATCTCACTAGCCATTGCTGCATCTATTTCCTTGAGTTTTTCATAATTCGAACTGATCAATGGCTGGTTTTTTAATTCAAGATCGTTCAATTCCTGATCTAATCGATCAGCGTCAGCTTTTTTTATTTGATAGATTGGCCCGGCATTTCTTCTCATACTTCCCCCTGTTCCATCGGCTTCTTGTTGAGCCAAAATTCTTAACTCGTCCCTTTTTGAAGCTTTAATTTTTATTTCCGCTTTTAGGTTTTCGATTGCTTGATCCAGGGATTGCTTATCTGTTAAATATCTATGTTTTATTGCACCTTCTTTTTCAGCTAAAGATTTTTGGCTCATCAATTCCAATTCAGAATTTATCTCCTTTTCAAAAATTTTCATCTCCAGTGGTTTTGCAATGACAAGTGAAATCAATACGGCAAGAATAATCCTTGGCAGGGCTGTATAAAATTCCTTTTTGGCATTTCCTTCTTTTCTCATGCTGGAAACAATGTATCGATCGAGATTAAAGATCATAAGCCCCCAAACAATCCCAAATAAAGCCGCAACGAAGTAATTCTCAAATACTGTAAATAATGCATATGCACCAGCAAGTGAGGCAAATATTCCTGTAAAAAATATCGTGGCGCCAATTCCAACATATTTTGAACCTTCGGTAGGACATTTTTCCAAAAGAGGTCGGTTAGCTCCGGAACATAGCCAAAAGAAGTACTTTACTTTTTTCATGGTTAGGAAGGATTTATTTAATCAACACCTGCCCGCAGGCTACTTTTCTAAATCAACTAATGTGCCAACGTCAAAATGTTGGATTTTTGTATAAAATGAAGGAAATGAAATTTATAGGATGTGCAGTTCTGAACAGCAAGTGTTCATATTTTTGATTTAGTAATCCTCCTTTGATTAGCAATCAACCTTTTCATGCCGAAGCAATCTCCTTAATATTTCTAAATTCCAACATCTCACTTGGAATACGCAATATTGGATATGACCCTTGCGAATATTTTGCTATTCGATGGATTCCAAAAAAATAAATTAAGTAAAATCCGTTCTGAAAAAGATCACATTAAAATGGTTAAAATCATCAAGCTGGAAATAAGGAATATTTTGTGAAAATCCCAATAATCCTGAGATGTATAAAATGTGAGGGCAATATGAATACTTTTAAGTTCAGGAAAAGAGGCCATACACCAATTCTTAAAGGAATTGCCAGACTAAACGAAATGTATAAAATCCCTTGGAAGCAGAATACAAAATTGAAAATTGAATGGACAAACTAAATTTATCGTGGGGTGATTGTATCATCTTCAGCACTGGCGAATATCGGTGTTAAAGAAGCAAAAACTAACTACTAATTCTCCCTTTGATTCAGTCACCTTTAATATTTATCTGACCAAAACAGTTGTGACTTTCGTATTCCTCAAACTCAATTGGTTTAACATCGGATGTATTCTCTTGATTAGCCACCTTTCTCCACTTTTCTCCCTGATCACAATATCGATCCATTGTTACAAAACCTGGGTGTAAAAAATCATTAAGGTTTTCATAACGCATGGCGCAGGTTAAAACTCCGGTATATGGACTCTCATCGGTTTCCTTCTTGGTTTTCATGTTGTAATGGTGTTGAACGCCTAATGCATGACCAATTTCGTGAATAGTGGTCGAAGTCATAATGCTTTGAAATAACCGGTCTTTCTCTGCCGGATTATATTTACTTACAGCACTCAAGACTACCCCAGGATAAATATTAACCAGATAGATACACCTGAGGGGATGTGGTGGCGGCATAACATTGCAGACACTTCCTTCTAAGGTGTTGGAATTATTCAGTTTGTCCTGGAACTGCAGTATTTTTGCCAGATTTCTGTTGATCCCCATATCTGTTCCGGATAGCTTCCCAGCAGCGCTCATCAAATGTACGGCATATTGCTGACGGTCGAAATATGTTTTACTGGTATTATAATTTACCCAACGATGTTCAGGATCAAGTGCATTACTCTTGAAAACCATCAGGGTTGGATCGACATAATGCCAATTGAGTCGTGCTGGATTGGCTGAAGAATAATAGGTATTAAAAAGCTCATTCTGATCATAAATAAATACGTCTTTATGATTGGGATCCATCCTGAAATGATCATTATGGCGCTTGATATTACCGGGTGCGAACAGAACATGTCCCCTGGCTATAAACCCTCTGTATTCCTCATAAAGTGTGTATCCATCACCATCTTTTTTTTGTAGTGCCGGATAGGGATCTTCATCCCAATCTGGCCCATAGCCTTTCTCAAAAATCCCAACGTCTTTTTCCCATTTATCGGCAATATGATTCTGATTTTGATCAAACGGCAAATGTAATGATCCGCCAGGAAATCCTTTTACTTCAGCAGGTATCCAAGTTCCATTGACCATTATTTCAGCTTTTATTCTTCCATGAGCACCATAATCACGCGAATTAATAATCAGAACCTCTTTATTAGGTAAGGGATTCTTCTTGGTGGCTTCGGTTTTATCTCCGCTGATCTCATAGCCTGGATTTGCAGTATCTATTTCCAAATCAAGTTCTGTATTCTTATCCTTGCTATTCAAGCAGGTCCCTGGTTCCTCGGAAACATCGTAGAGTCTAAACCTGACTTGGGAAGGTACTACATTCTCCCATTGCAACTCCACTTCGGCAGTGTTGTTTTCTTCGGGTATCCAATCTTCATTGGTAAGATTTATGTAAACCTCAGGAAATTCCTGATCTGCAGGTATAATTTGCCACGAAATTTCAGCATTGACCGGTTTCCCATCTGGATTCTCAGGATCTTCAATTACGTAAAAATTTTCAAGGATGTCCGTTCCCATCAATACAAGCCCGGTAGTGGGCAAGGCTACAGATTTTATCTTGCTTTCAGCATTCTTGGCGTGTACAAGACTATTTGTTGGACCAATTACTGTCGAGGCCTGATTTTCATAATAGACATCTGCCTTTCTGCAGGAGTTCGGGATGTAACTCAGTTCTTTTTTCAATTTGATTTTTTGCTCGCCAAATGAAGAAGCAAAACTATAAACTTCTTTTTCCAGATTAACTGATAGCGTAAAAAAATAAGGACCAAAACCCTCATCAAATTCATATATTTCTTCCTGAGTGATACGGCAACAATATTGACAGCCTTCAGTGTGAACATAAAACCGGTGTATCTTCCGGTCATTGACAGTATAGGTTACCTGGTTTTCATCCATACTTCCTCTCCCCAACACATTCCATGCTTTGTATTTATCAACAGCGAGATTCATCCCCTGTGCCTGTTTTAATGACTCCTGAATGTCCTTTGCCAGCGATGGATCCATTTGTTCCATCAGTTTCTGGAGTGCTTCCTCCGCACCATTTAGTGTTCCCTGATCCTGTTCACCAGGCTCCTTCTTTCCAGCAGGATCTTCCATCAAAAAGGGATCCATTGGTTGAAAAGAGCCATCATCAGTCACGAAAATCTGATTATAAAAATGATTCACACTGATTTTGGTATCGGCGTCCTCAGTATTGGATGTTACATTGCCATAAATGCTTATAGTTATTTTTCCCTTCCACGCCTTCACATTGAGAAATCTAGTCAGATCGTCATCCTGAGATTCAGGATTGGTTTTCACACTGTCATTATTAGTTTCGGAGCTATCGATGGAGGTGTCTCCTGATGAGCGCTCCCAGGATATAGCAATTTCTCGACTTCCTGTGCAAGTGATTATTAAGATTGTCAAAAGTGTGATGCGAAGAATAGCAAATGATTTCATAATAACTTCCTTTTATACTTAAATATTTTTTTGAATCTATGCTGATTTGTCTTTTAGTTCTACGGGTTATTTGATCCAATCAACATATTGTTATAGAAAGCACTTTACAGCATAAGTACTTAACTTTTATTATCCGACAGTGAGCATTACAAAAATTCGATTTTGTAATGAAGGTTTATAATCTATCGTTATAACTGATTTCGCAGATTGCAAAGTTTTGCTAAACATATCTGCATTTCCAGTTTGAATAACCAGAACTGGCCCCTTCATGGCTTCCATTTCATCACCTTTAAAAAAGTGTAAGATTCTTGGATTTCCAGTTGCTCATTTCCTTCATATAATATTCTGTTACTACACTGACTTCATCTGCAGATAAAAGACGGACAGTGGATAGTCTGCCTGACTGAGCAATGACGGTATGGAAAATCTTGGCGTCAGGATATGGAGAAACTCCAACTTCTTTTATATCCAGAATGGTCTCACTCTTTAAAATTTGGATGGCAAGCGCAATCTCCGCATCATTATTAGGTTTTTTTGGAATCTCAACTTTCAGAGCAAATGGCTTTGAAGCGACAGGGATTGATAATAGCAGTAAAGTCACAAGAATTTTAATTGTTTTCATGGTTCGCATAATTGGTTCAATTAATGATAAATAGGTGACTTATAAGAATTTGGCTAATTTTAAATATAGTTAATTAGAATTAAATAACCAATAAGTTCTTCAATTTATCAGATAGATATGGTCATGCCTATCTGCCCGATTTATTAGGTAATTTTGAACAAAAACCATGTTATTTGAAAAATTCACTTTACAATCTTTGGTCTTGAATTCGATTATCTTCTTTTTAAAAAGCTTTTTTCTAATATCAGAGAGACTCACAGAAGATAGTTTTCCCTCATCAGCAAGTTTAGTAAACAGGTCATAAGCTTTAGTTCTGTTTTTCTGAATTAAATGATTAAGCCGTGTGGTATTGTCTGAAATCTTTGATGAGGTTTTGATTCTCTCTTAATTTTCATACCAGTCTTTCTCAGCAATCGAATATCCGGCGGGTATATTTATAGTTTTCCTGTTATAGATGATTCGTATTAATAATGTAAGGCATTACCGGGAATTTATTTCTCAAATCCAGCAATGTAATCATATAACTTTATGGAAAACTAACAGTCAGCATTCAATTAATATCTTTTGATTGCCTTGGCTGAGTGCTTATTAAATATTATATTACTGTTTAAATCCATTACAAAAGGATAATATGTTTTTTCATTTACTTCATAATTTTTTATAAAGAACAATTAACACTCTAACTCATTATCAAATAAAATGAGAAATATGGATCTCTGGATCAAAAAAAATTAAATACTGGAAATATCATTGCTCGTTCGATAGGTTGGATTTGTTATAACAGATATAATAATATGGATATTAAACGGGAGAGGACTACT
>DAOVVI010000477.1 GCA_030637245.1 Cyclobacteriaceae bacterium | reverse complement strand
GCCATCCTGATTCTGCAAAGAAAGGAAATACGATTGCAGGAATTGGTATGGGACTGGCCATCGTCATTACCATATTTTATCCAATGGAAAATGAATCCAATAATTATTTATGGATTCTTGGTGGATTAATCCTGGGCGGAGTCATCGGTTATATTGCGGCCAAGAAGATAAAAATGACAAAAATGCCTGAAATGGTTTCATTATTCAATGGATTAGGCGGCGCTTGTTCTATGCTCATTGCAACCGTTGAATTTTACAACCTGCCCGAAGGAACTCCAATGATGAGCTCAGAAGTATTAACCATCATATTTGCCTTGTTTGTGGGCAGTATAGCCTTTACAGGAAGTATTGTGGCATGGGGAAAACTGGATGGTTTTTTAAGAGATAGTTTGGTGCTGCCGAAACCTCAAATTATTAACCTGGTAATGCTTATTGCTGCTGTTGGCATGAGTGGATATATCATGTTTCAACCGGAATTGAACTTTACTTTAGTATTAATCCTTCTAGGAATTTCCTTGATTTATGGGGTTACATTTGTTACTCCTATTGGAGGAGGGGATATGCCTGTAGTGATTTCCTTGCTCAATTCTTTTACAGGAATTGCAGCCGCGGGAGCGGGACTAATCTATGGAAACCAGGTGATGATCGTTGGCGGTATTCTTGTTGGCGCCGCAGGAACTATTCTTACAGTTTTGATGTGTAATGCCATGAACAGGTCCTTGTTCAACGTAATCATTGGCGGGTTCACCGGAAGTGGAACATCAAGCGGAAGTGGAAGGGAAGAGGTTGTCAAAGAGGCATCTCACAGTGATACAGCCATACAGTTAAAATATTCAAATAAAGTACTCATTGTTCCGGGATATGGTCTCGCGGTAGCTCAGGCACAGCATGTTTGCCATGACCTGGAGAGATCTTTGGAAAGTGAAGGCGTTGATGTGAAATATGCCATTCACCCTGTTGCCGGTAGAATGCCGGGCCACATGAATGTATTGCTGGCAGAAGCCGACGTGCCTTATCCAAAATTACTGGAACTTGAAGAGGCCAATGAGCAGATGCCTTCGACAGATATGGTGTTGGTGATCGGAGCAAATGACGTAGTAAATCCTGCAGCTAATGATGATCCTGGAAGTCCTATTTATGGAATGCCTATTTTGAATGTGGAGCAAGCTAAAACTGTCATCGTATTAAAAAGAAGTATGCGCCCCGGATATGCCGGCATACAAAATCCTTTATTCTTTGGTGATAAAACCAAAATGCTTTTTGGCGATGCAAAAGATTCGCTTAGCAAGTTGAAGACAGAGGTAGGGAATGCCTAACGATTTCAGGTAAGAAAACACATTACCACAAATTATTAAGGAAATCTAATTTTAGCCGATGCAGGAGCAAGTCCAGTATCGGCTAATTTTTTTCCACAACTTGCACTGTCATTTTCATATAGATTGTTTTTCAACACCTGTTGCAGTTTGACAGAATCCCAACCCGGAAACTTTGATAAGCCTCTTGTTTTGACTCTTGAAGTATTAAAAAAAGTAAAACCTTGGAATAAAAAATTTACCCCTCTACCTTAAAATGATCCCACCCTTGTGCTTTGATAGGAACCACATTTTGATTTTTAGTCACAAGATTAATGCCTTTTTCCTTTTCTGCAGCATAGCCAATAAAATGTATATCTGGATGATTTTTCAGCTTTTCAAAATCTTCCTGGCTAATGGAGAAAAGCAATTCGTAATCCTCGCCGCCATTCATGACACAGGTGATCGGATCAATATTGAATTCCACAGCCGTATCATAAGTTTGTTTGTCAATTGGCAACTTATCTTCATAGATAAAGAATCCTACATCAGATTGTTTCGACAAATGATATAATTCCGATGCAAGGCCATCAGAAATATCAATCATGGCTTTAGGCCTTACATTCAATTCTGCCAATTCATGAATAATATCCATTCTGGCTTCCGGTTTTAATTGTCTTCCTGCAATGTATGGATATTTTTTGAGGTCAGGTTGCATATCCGGATTTGCCAGGAAAACCTGTTTCTCCCTTTCCAAAACCTGTAACCCAATGTAAGCGCCACCCAGATCGCCAGTCGCACAAATAATGTCACCTTTCTCCACTTTGCTTCTTAATGCAACTTTATCCTTTTCAACTCTACCGGTAATTGAGACAGAAATGATCAATCCGGCAGGAGAAGAAGTCGTATCTCCACCAACAAGGTCAACATTGAAATCATTGCAGGCGAATTTCATCCCTTCATACAATTTTTCTACTGCTTCTACAGAAAACCGATTGCTCAAACCCAGGCTCACAACAACCTGTTCGGGAGATCCATTCATAGCGGCGATATCAGAAACATTGATCGAAATGGATTTATACCCGAGGTGTTGGATGGGCATATAAGAAAGATCAAAATGAACACCTTCAATCAACATATCTGTGGACAGCAGCAAGTAATCCTTCCCCACATCAATTACTGCGGCGTCATCTCCAACTCCAATTTTAGTGGTGTTGTTTTTGTTGGTAATGTTTTTGGTAATCTTGTCAATTAATCCGAATTCGCCTAATTCAGTTATTTCCGTTCTTTTATCCATAGGTACTTATAAATTTCGAATGGCAAAAGTAGTCCAATTAATTCGCTTTGAAAAAACACTTAAGTTAGGAGCTCCTTCTTTTATATTTATTTGAAACAATTCGCTATTAAATCCAGTTTTAATTGATTGAAGTTGC
>DAOVVI010000269.1 GCA_030637245.1 Cyclobacteriaceae bacterium | reverse complement strand
GCCCATGAGGTTCCCTGTAAATATAACTTTTAGCAGGAAGGCTGGCCAGGGATGATTTTACCTTTTCGGGTCTCATCAGCCTTGGAAGATTTTTCAGAAAATATTTAATTTCTTCCTGAACCAAAGCGACTTCCGTTCCAAATGCTTCAAATATAGACTTCTTAAAATCTTTATACAGAACATCGAATATTTCAGATTCATGTTCTTTTATGGCACTATAGAGCTTTTTTAATTGCCGAAGTCTGAATTTTAATTCAAGCGTTTCGCCAGTACGGAAAAAAGCCCTTTGTTTTTTAGTGATCTCACTTATTCTATCTTTTTGAGTTTCCTGGGTTACCATCGCACTGCCATTTCAATTAATTATTAGAGTCACATCCTACCTAAATTAAAAACTAATTTAGGAAATGAACGTTTCAAATTGATTATGTCTCTTACATTTACAAATGTTTTTTAATTTAAGTTGAAAACCATGAAAAGATACATTTTTTTACTTTCAATTTTCTTTAGTGGATTCAGTTTAGCTGCACAGGATGGCAATCCGAATCAAATCGTTGGTGTGTGGAAATCGCCTTCCAATGAACTCATGATCAAAATAGATAAAGTAGGAAATCACTTTCAGGGTAGAATAGTGTGGCTTGAGATGAGTGAAGGGAATCAACCGGTATTAGATGAAAATAATCCTGAGGAGCGCTTGCGAAAAATGCCTTTGAAAGGTAATAAAATTATTCAAGAGCTTTCCTTTGATTCTTCAAAATCCGTATGGGATGGAGGCACTTTTTATAATTATACGGAGGGCAAACTCTATAATTGCCATGTCACATTGCATAATAGCGGTCAGATCAAAATCACTAAATATTTGCTAAATCACCAGGATGGCGTAGTCGAAACCTGGACTCGCCGCTAGTGTCATGTCACGCATGCTCTGACGCACCAAGTCTTGCTCTTTCCCGATTTTTCTTCATGATAAAAAGATGACCGTAGCTATGGCTATGCTCACTTTTTCTCATTTTGAAAAATAGAAAAATACCTGCGACTTATCCATCATTTCATACATGACACGACACTAGGTTAGGAATAGAAGTAAAAATTTATCCTCGTTGCACACCAGGACCAGAGAAGGAGGTGCATCATGGATATTACCAGATATTCGTTCCAATAATTGCTTTTTAAATCAATCAAATCTAAATTTATATAAAAGCCAAGGGTATGAAAACCAAGAATTTTTCCGCAATTAAAAACTCTATCTATATAATTTTCATATGCATATCAGCATTTTTCCTGATGAATGATTTCAAGGTAGTCACAATAGTAATGATGGTCATTCTGGCGCCAGCCATAATATATATGGAACATTATGAAGCTAATAAAACCAGTGGCTGAAATTCATAATTTTATTAAATATTCCTGAACATTTGATTCTGCTACAAGATCAAACTTTTTACGCATTCTGTATCTTGCTTTTTTTACACTTTCAGGGGTGATATTTAATATGGATGCCATTTCCTTTGTATTCAGGTTCATTTTCATCATCGCGGCCATTCGCAATTCATTTGCAGAAATATTAGCATATAGGGATTTAAGCTTAGTGAAAAAATCAGGATGAACTTGCTCAAAAACAGATTTAAAATTCCCCCAATCCCGCTCGATCAGCCGATTGGTATTGCTCAACCTGGTGATCGGAGTGTATGAACGCCCATGATTAACATCTTTTTGCTTTAATTCTGTCACTTTACTTTGAAGATTTTCCAGCAATTCATTCTTTTGAATGATGTGCAAGGTATGGGTAGTCAACTCTCTTTTTTTCAAATCCAACTCAAAGGTCAAGCGTTCATTTTCAATTTCCTGCTTCAATTTGTTTTTCTTCATGCGCAACCAAAGCACATAAAATCCCAGCAGAAAGAAAATCACCACAACAACAATACTGACAATCAAACGCATACGTATCAATTCCTGGATCTCGGCTTTTTGCTCAAGAATGGTTATGGTCTGATTTTGCAATGCTATTTCCTTTTCCTTTCTATCCGTATCATATTTGGTTTGCATATCTGCAATTAGCCTGGATTTCTCATTATTATAAATGCTGTCTTTTACATTCACATATTTCTTATAATAATTGAAGGCTTGCCCTTCATTTCCAGAATGCTCATATATTTCAGAAACATTTTCATAAATCGTTTTAAGGTTTTCTTTCACATCCATTTTCAATGATATTGGCAATACACTCAAATAGGAGTTCATGGCTTTATCACTCAATCCTAATTGCTGGTAACAACGTCCGATTGAAATATATTCTGTTGCAATAAAGGTACTGTCAGCAGCATCTTCATTGGTTTTAAGCGCTTTTTGAAAATATTCAATCGCCCGATTATACTCTCCTTTTGCAAAGAAAATTTCGCCTTTTACATCATAACCTTCACTTAGAGTCTGAATAGCTCCCAATGAATCACTAAGCTGTAATGAATAATCAATAATAGAATCTGCCTTTGTCAGGTCATTCATGGATAAGTAAGCCTGGGCAATTTTTTGGATTGCAAAATTCTCCCAATGTTTGTCCTGGTGTTTTCGGTATAGTTTTATCGCTGATTCATAATATTCAATAGCCGACCGATAATCTTCCAAAACTCCAAATCCCATTCCTATTTTAATCAACGCATCTGCTTCCCTCAATTCATCGCCATATTTGTGAAATATGTCTGCCGCTTCCGTGGCGTATTTCAGATTTAGAAAATAATTCCCTTTTTCATTATGTATCGATGAGAATAAATCCAGGCTGCTGGCATATTTTAAACTGTCATTATAAGATAAAAAAATCTCTGCCGCTTTTTCATTAAAGACCAATGCACTGTCATAGTTGCCTTGTTCCTGGTACAATAGACCCAGGTTGAATATCAAGGTAGCTGCGATCAGCTCATGATCCAGTCGTTGATGAACCTCAATGGCTTTAAGGTAGTTTTCTCTTGCCTTCTTCACATTACCGCGATATCCCCAGATAATTCCTTTCCTCTGAAAAGCAGCTGCAATACCTTTATCGAATGACAATTTCTCAGAAAGTATTTGTGCCTGATCGGTATATTTATAAGCTAATTCCAGGTCATTTATAACGGTTGGATTAAAAAGGCGTAATAAAATTTCAACCTTTACTGTGTCTTCTTGAGCAGACTCAAGTTCGGTTAAAAGACTATCCATCACGGAAGATTTTTGTCCGAGGGATTGAAGACTAATAAAGATTGCAAAGATCAATATATAAGGTTTGTTCATGGCAAAAGTTAGGTGTGATGTTATCAGGTAACCTTTAAAAATGATTAATTGAATTCAATAATCCTATTGACACAAAGGACAATTGCAGATTTCATGCTAGAAAATGACACAAAAATCAGGTATTGTAGGGGACATATTGATATCTCATTTGATATAAAAAGTATATAATGAATAATATTTAGAATAATCTCCATCAAAAAAATAGTCCCTCATCACATTGAAACGCAGTTTTTATAACAATTTTTAACCTGTCCACCTTTTGTCCACCCCACTAATTTTCTTTCTGATAAATGAATTTTCACCTTTATTCTGTGCAAGCGGATTCGTGATGTTGGAAGTATCCTTTAAGAGGAATAGTTGTTAACCGCAAATAATTAACCATGAAAACACAAATTGATCATCAACAGAAAGACAATTTAATTGTTTGCGGTGATATGCCTGTTGTAGGAATAACAACCTGCCACAGGCATTTTTTTGCACTTCAGATTTTAGGCATTTCAAATTATGATTAATTATTTCAAAATGTAATTCATACAAATTTTAAAAATAATTCTAACCAAATTTATTAACCATGAAAAAGTTTGTAAACCAAAATCAAACGAATGAGCAGCCAAAAAACAGCAAGCCAAACTCCATCAATCCTTTTATTTTTATTGTCTTTATCTTACTTCTTGGATTACAAGCCTGTAATAAGAAGAACTGTGATGATGACGGTTCATGTCCGGATATATGTGAAACAGATCCTTGTGGAAATCCGACAGTATGTCCCGGTCAATGTCCTGTGATTGAAGATGGTACACTGAGTAAAAGTAAATTAAAAGGAGAAGGTAATGTTGTAGAAACTGATGATGGTATGTCTGTTGACGGAAAACTCACTATTACCACTCCAAATAATGAAGAAGTAGTTCTAGAAGATGCTGAAATCACTGTAAAATACAATGATGACGGAACGGTTAAAAGCATGGAAGGAACAGCAAGTGTACCTTCACCTACGGATTATATGGAATTCACAGATCCGGT
>DAOVVI010000089.1 GCA_030637245.1 Cyclobacteriaceae bacterium | reverse complement strand
TACTGAATACGAACTGCAGGAAGCAGAAAAAAGAGCTCATATTTTGCAGGGTTATTTGATAGCCCTCGATAATCTTGATGAAGTTATCTCTCTAATTAGGGGTTCAAAAGATCCGGATTCTGCCAGAGATGGATTGGTGAGTAAATTTGACCTCAGTGAAATTCAGGCAAAGGCGATTTTGGAAATGAGACTCCAGAGACTGACCGGTTTAGAGAGAGAAAAAATAGAAAAGGAATATGAAGAAATTATTGAATTAATAAAAGGTCTTAAGGAAATCCTTGATAGTGAAGAGCTAAGGATGAATATTATCAAGGATGAATTAAGCGCTATAAAGGAGAGATATGGTGATGAACGAAGAACAGAAATAGTTCATAGCGCCGATGATATTAATATAGAAGATATTATTCCGGATGAAGAAATGGTAATAACTGTTTCTCATCAAGGGTACATAAAAAGAACCCCTTTAATAGAATACAGGACTCAGGGAAGAGGTGGAGTTGGCAGTAGAGGTGCCGGATCAAAGGACGATGACTTCACAGATCATTTATTTGTAGCCACAGCTCATAATCCTTTGTTGATATTTACAAATTCAGGGAAAGTATATTGGAAAAAGGTGTATGAGGTTCCGGAAGGAAGTAAAACAGCAAAAGGACGAGCGTTACAAAATTTAATCAATATTGAACCAGGTGACTCCGTAAGAGCGGTAATAAATGTAAAGAGTCTCAAGGATGAGGATTACATCAATAATAATTTTATTGTGATGTGTACCAGGAGAGGTACGATTAAGAAAACTTCCCTGGAGGCTTACTCAAGACCGAGACAAAATGGCATCAATGCCATTACCATTAATGAAGGCGATAAGCTACTAGAAGTTAAATTAACCAATGGCAATAACCATATCGTAATAGCTGTTGAATCAGGAAGAGCCATACATTTCCACGAGTCTCAGGTAAGAGCTATGGGAAGGACCGCCGCAGGTGTTCGAGGTATTTATCTTGATAAAAAAACTGATGACAAAGTAATTGGCATGGTTTGTATTGAAAGAGAAGATGCTGACCTGCTTGTTGTTTCCCAAAAGGGTTATGGTAAACGATCCAAGGTTTCTGAATATAGAATTACTAAACGAGGTGGAAAGGGAGTTAAAACCTTAAATATCACCGAAAAAACAGGTCATTTGGTATCCATTAAAGAGGTTTTGGATTCAGACGATTTAATGATTATTAATAAATCCGGTATCACGATTAGAATGGAAGTACAAAATCTAAGGGTGATGGGAAGAGCCACCCAAGGGGTTAAACTTATCCGGCTAAATGAAAATGATGAGATTTCTTCAGTAGAAGCCATTCATAAATTGGAAGAAGCTGAAAATGGAGTTGAATCAGAAAGTGAAAATACCGGTGAAAAAGACGAACAAACAGAACAAAACGAAGAGTAAATTTTATTAACTTTGCTCCTTATAAGTTAGAATTAAATTTTTGGACTTAATTTTTTACAAATGAAAAAGTTAATTTTTGCAATATTATTCATAGGTATTGGGACCTTTACTTATGGTCAATACGTACCGAAAGGGAAGACTTCCAAAGCTGAAGTAGCCTTAACCCAGGGAAAATTGGATATCGCTAAAGCAGAGGTCGATGAAGCTTTTAAGATTGACAATAAAGGTAAAGTTACAGGCGCTGCAAAGAACTGGTATTTGAAAGGCAGGATCTACAAAGCGCTATATCTTGATGACAGTACGGAATTTAAAAATCTTGCTGGTGATGAAGCATTAGAAGTAGCCATGGAAGCTTTTAATAAAGTAAAGTCTATGGAAAAAGAAAATTCATCTTATGTTATTTTTAGTGATCAGGAAATCTCCGCGCTTTATGGCTCTGTCCTAAACAAAGGAGCTGAAAAATATAATGATAACGATTATGAAGGTGCATACAAAGATTTCATGACTGCCTTGATTGTTGCGCCAAATGATACTACTTCCTTGCTTTATGGCGGTGTAGCTGCACAGCAGGCAGATATGTATGATGAAGCGCTAACATGTTTCCAAACATTAGCAGACAATGGGGATGCAGAAATAGATACATATAAAACTATGATCTATTTATACAGAACTGAAAAAGAAGATTTGGAAAGTGTATTGAAAATTGTAAATCAGGCACTTGAAAAATTCCCTCAAAATAAGGAACTAGTCCAGGAAAAGATAACTACATTAATCATGATGGAAAGGGTGGATGAAGCTAAGTCTGAACTTGAGACTGCCGTCAATAACGATCCGACAAACTCTTTATACTATTATTTCTTAGGTTACTTGTATGATTTTCAGGAAGATTATGATAATTCAATTGAGCAATATAAAAAGGCCATTGAGCTAAATCCGGAATATTATGAAGCTAACTATAACCTTGGAGTTGTGTATTACAACAAAGCCAGGGATATTATCAGTGAACTAAATAACCTTTCTTTGGATGAGTTTAGAAAGCAGGAGGAAGATTATTCTACTCGTGCTGCTGTGTATTTTAATGATGCGCTACCTTATTTTGAAAAGGCTGTTGAGATAAATGATGAAGAAATTCAACTATTAGAAACACTTGCAGGAGTTTACATTCGCTTGAAAATGACCGATAAAGCAGAGGCTCTGGAAAAAAAGATAAAAGCGATGACAGACTTTTAGAATATTAAGAATATTCATTGTGAAGCCACCCAGATTTATGGGTGGCTTTTTTATTGTCTATTCTTTTTCAACAGCTTTTGAAGTATGAGTAAAAAGTTCGGTGAGACCACTCTTTGCAGATCTCACTGCCTTTTCAACAGCACCATAGCCGGTTTTAAAAGTTTGAATACTGGCGTTTTTACCAGCCTTTAAAATTCCTTCTACCACTTTAGCTGACGATTTCATAACTAAGGTTCTCAATAAAACAGAAGCCTCCACAAAGGAATTCGATTTAATTTCATTTATAGTTCGTACTTCCGGGAAACAATAGTTTTTAGTAAGAACTCCAACCCGTAAGGTTAAAAAAGCGTTGATGGTTCCTTCAAGAATCGAATCAGTAATGATATTCGCAGCATCGCCAACCACAGGAATAAATTTGCCTGGGCTTTTCAGCATAGCGTTGAGAATTGGTTGTATCTGTTGAGACAAATCGAGCTGTTCAATACCGGTAGCAGCCATCGCATTAATTGCGACATTTGTATATAATTGCTGAAGGTTTCTCAGAGATGGCCTTTGCCAATAAACATGTGCAACTTTCCAAACCAAGCGAACCTGTGCCGCCAAAACAGTAAATGCATCCAATTTACCATTTTGTGAAATTGCAGTAGAAATAAATACTGCCGATGCAGACTCAAAAATGATTTGATCGGCTTTTTTCTTCAGTTTTTCATCAATAATTTTTAATTGCTCAGGATTTTGTGGATCAAGATTATTTTCTATTGAAACAGGATGTTTACCCAATCTTTCCTTAAACTTCTGTTGATACTTTTCAAGGTCTTGATCACAATCCGGAAATGGAAGAGGCGCCGGCAATTTAGCAATTAAGTAAAAAGGAGTAACAAGTAACACTAATAGAATAAGTCCAAGTAGTGATGTGCCAATTATTCCAAGGATGGGATGTAATTCTGACAGATTATGATAAAAAGAGACTAATTGGTTTATAATAATCATCAGAAAGACCAACAAGAATACAAACCCAAGTGGATAAACTAAAGTTTTTATTTTTTTTATCATGGCAGTGGTGTTAGTTCATTATACGGATAATTCCGAATTAATGGTTTTTATTCTACCTAAATTGTGCGACTCAGGAAAGATGAGTAATGCTAAATATCTGAGAATACCAAAGTTTAATAAACACAGGAATACTAGTCGGGTATTGCGAGTATTTTTGGTCCCGAAAGCTTTCGAGATAACTCAGGGAGTTAGTGCCCGCCTGCCGGCGAGGCAGGCCAGTCACTTTTTTTGAATCGCTCAACTTAGGTTCTATTTAAATTTTATGAAAATATGATAATAAGATCAATTCTCTTACGAGTATGAAATTAAAGCTAAAGTTAATCTTTCTTATCTGGATTAATTGATCAAAAAAAGTTTACTTGCTATTGAGTCATGTCAACCATACTTTAGCTGGGCCAAGTCTTGTTCTTTTTGCCCCTGACTCCTTTAAATAATATTCACATAGCTATGGCTATGCTCATATTTTTTATATTGTCAGGAACTAAAATTTCAGCGACTTACCCAACACAGTACGATTGACACGACACTGGCAACATTTTAACTTTTTAATTCTCATGAAATTCAATCGTACTTTTTACCTATTCGGCCTGGTCACAATGCTATTTCTACTCTCTTGCAAAAAAGAATCGAAAACCGAGAAAGACACGTTTAGCAGCCCAAAAACACTATTTGTAGAATATGTTTCTGCATACACCTCAGGGTTTGTTTCTAAGAATTCAGAGATAACTATAAAACTGACAAAAGCGGTAGCTATAGCTGAGCCTGGAAAAGAAATTGATATGGATTTGTTTTCATTTGATCCATCGCTGAAAGGTAAAGCGATATGGGAAGATAATAATACCATTGTATATAAACCTGATACTGAACTTAAAAGTGGGCAGCGGTATAAAACCACATTTCTTTTAAGTAAACTGATTGAAGTCCCCACAGATAAAGGAGAATTCAAATTTACCTTTGAGTGTATCCCCCAAAACTTTGATGTAAATATTCAAGGTGTTTCAGTTTATGACGCCAATGATCTTACGAAAGTGAAGCTAACCGGTACGATTCAAACTGCCGATCAGGTTGCCAATGAGCAAGCTGAAAAGATCCTTTCCGCCAAACAAGATGGCAATCCACTCACAATCAGTTATGAACATGGAATAGGGCAGAATATCCATCAATTTACCATAGAGAATATAAACAGAACTGATGATAAGGGTTCGGTCGAGATTGAATGGAACGGATCTGTCATCGGAGTGGATAAGAGCGATGAGTCAACATATGAAATTCCATCGCTTCATGATTTTACCGTTACTTCGGTACAGGTAATGAGATTAGGAGATAAATATATCTCAGTCAAATTTTCTGACCCGATAAATGACAAGCAAAATCTTCGGGGACTTGTCATGCTATCAAAAGGTACAGTGCCGCGCGTGGTTGTAAATTTAAATGAATTAAAAATTTATGCTACCAGTAAATTGACAGGCGATGTTGATTTAACCATTGACAAGTCAATCAAAAATATAGCCGGTTATTCATTGAAAGGGGATTTCCAAGGCACAATTCATTTTTCACAACTAAAACCAGGCGTAAAAATTACGGCCAATAAAGGCGTCATCATGCCGAGCTCAGAAGGTTTAATTGTACCATTCGAAGCTGTAAGTCTAAATGCTGTTGACCTGACCATAGTCCGTATATTTGAAAATAACGTCTTGCAATATCTGCAGGTCAATGATCCGGGGGGAGATTATCAATTGCAAAGGGTCGGGAGACCTATTATCAGAAAAACAATTCCTCTGGTGACTATGGGAGCGACTAACTTAAATGAATGGAACCGATATAGTATTGATATAGCTGATTATGTGGAAGTTGAGCCGGGCGCCTTTTACCAGGTGAGGCTAAGCTTTAGGAAGTCACAATCTCTGTATTTCTGTCCTGGATCAGAGAATGAAACCGACGAGTTGCTGGATGATTGGGATTATGAAGAAGAGACGAATTGGGATAATTATGAAGACTACTATTATTATGATTGGCAGGAACGCGACAATCCCTGCCATGAAGCCTATTATGCAAGAAACAGTGGGGCACAAAAAATTCTATTCGCCTCCGATATTGGATTAATTGCTAAAAAAGCGGATCAGGGAAATCTATATGTATTCACTACTAACCTGATCTCAACAACGCCAATGCAAGGCGTTCAGATAGAAGTGTATGACTATCAGCAACAATTAATCTCTTCTGTTATTTCTGATAATGAAGGAAAAGTGGAATTGGATTTGGATCAAACTCCATATGCATTAATTGCTAAAAAAGACAATCAATTCGGCTACTTAAAATTGGACAATGGTTCATCCTTATCCTTGAGTAATTTCAATGTTTCAGGAAGCAAAATTCAAAAAGGAATAAAAGGTTTTATCTATGGAGAAAGAGGAGTTTGGAGACCATCCGATACACTGCATTTATCGTTTATGCTGGATGATATCCAAAACAGACTGCCTAAAGGTCACCCGGTAATTCTGGAATTATATAATCCTATGGGTCAATTATTTAGACGGTCCGTACAATCGACTTCTTTAAAGGGAATTTATACGTTTCATCCAACAACTCCAAAGGATGCGCCAACAGGAAATTGGATAGCCAAAATTAGAGTGGGCGGCGCCTCATTTTCCAGGCAAATAAAAATAGAAACTGTGAAGCCTAACAGGCTTAAAGTAAATCTGAAATTTGATGAAGACAGACTTTATGCAGGTCAGGATGCTCAATATGGAAATTTAAATGTAAGATGGCTTCATGGTGCTATTGCCAAAAACCTGAAAGCTTCTTATGAAGTATTGTTGGTTCCAACAAAAACGACCTTTAAAAAGTATGAAGAT
>DAOVVI010000307.1 GCA_030637245.1 Cyclobacteriaceae bacterium | reverse complement strand
TAATAGTGAAGAGAAATACCATTCATTAATCTGTGTGGTATGTTTTTCATTAGTACTTCTGTCCATTTTAAGTCCCATGAGTTGGCGCCTCCTGCAACTTTGTATAATCGGTTTTCTCCATAATTCCTGGCATATGTGGCATATCTCCGGTACTCATTGGCATAATATTCAGGAGTCATGTGACCGCCGCAACCCCAATTTTCATTGCCAACACCCCAGTATTTGAGACCCCAGGTATCTTCCTTTCCATTCTGACGCCTAAGATCAGCCATAGGACTTTTGCCTCCAAAATTGATATATTCTACCCAATCGGACATTTCCTCCACAGATCCACTGCCTACATTGCCGCAGATATATGGCTCTGTTTCCAGTAGTTTACAAAAATTTAGAAACTCATGGGTTCCAAAACTGTTGTCTTCTACAACTCCTCCCCAATGTGTGTTTATCATTTCTGGTCTGTTTTCCCTCGGGCCTATGCCATCCTTCCAATGATATTCATCTGCAAAACAACCCCCCGGCCATCTTAAATTGGGAATATTTAATTTTTTCAGCGCTTCGAATACGTCTTTCCTGTATCCCTGAACATTTGGAATTTCTGAGTTCTCGCCAACCCAGATCCCTCCATATATACATCTTCCGAGATGTTCGCTAAAATGCCCGTAAATATGCTTGCTAATAGTAGATTTTCCTTCATTGACATGCACAGTAAGCTGCGCTGTCTTACCAGCTTGAGCCTGAAGATTGATAATGCTAGTTACCAGGACGGCTATAGTCAATAGTACTTTTCTCATTTGCTTTGGGTTTTATGTTTAAACTGAAGCAATTTATTTTATTTTAAGATCTTTACTCTAAATTTTTTAAGAAAGTTGGCATGGGAAGTTCTGATAAAAATACTTTCCAAACAAAAGCTTATGGTTGAATTCGAAAATTACTTTTTTTAGAAAATTTGGTTGAATGTACTGATTGTCAATGCCATGCCTCGCCGACAGGCGGACCAGTCTGCCGATGACGCAAGTTTATTCCTAAATGGAGCATATTTATAGATTATTCAGTCTATTATCAAAAAGGTCTCATCTTCCAAACTGATACCTTTTCAGGCCAAAATTATCATCTGCCTGCATTGTAACTCCGTTTCATCTTATACACAAATTGTAAAATGTCATGAAGAAAATAGTGTTGTTGATTACAATGAGCTTTCTCTTTCTTACAAAAGCAAATGCTGAGAAAAAGTGTAGTTGCGATGACTTTAATAAAAGATTTGAATCGCAATCCGAACTGGTCAAAACCCTTGAAGAATCAGATCTGGAATTTACCCCGACATTCGTAACCTTGTCAGTCCGTGGTGTGCAAAGCGTTTCGTATTACTACTGTGATGACGATCATGGATTTTTACTGGTTAAACTTCACGATAAAGAGTTATTGTATAAGGAGGTACCCTTAAGTGTTTGGTTTGAATTTATATTTGCAAACTCTTTGCAATCATATTATAAAGATGAAATCAAATATGATTTTATTGCTATTTAGATCTGCATATTCAGAAACAATTACTTCTAACGAATATTATTTTTTATAGGTTATTCTGTCCATTTAAGTTCGTAATCTGTTTCGGATTCGAACATTTCTTGAAAAACGAAAAATTCTGGTTCTCATATTGAGTTGATTTTAAGTGATTTATATTTTCTGGCATAGCTTTCGTATGTGGAGGATAGTCACAAAGACGAATTAAAAATCACCTTAAAATCAAATTTATGAATTATCGAACACTTAAATCAACTTTAACCGCCACCATGGCATTTGTCATATTGAGCAGTAGCGTTACTTTTGCCAGACTGGATGACAGAACAACATATAAAACAAGAGATGCTGTAGAAAATGCCAGTCCGGATGATTGGTACACATTAGCAATAAGCGCTGAAAAGTGCTTTAAGAAAAAGGTAAATCTTAAAGAGGCTTCAGAATGGCTTGATCAATCATTGGAAATTGCAGAGACTCCGTTTAATCTTGAGCTAAAGGGAGATTACTATAATAACAACAGGCTTCCTGACAAAGCGTTGGAGTATTATGTGCGAACCATGAATAAGATAAAAGAAAATGATGGTGATGCGGATGTAACACATATTCAGAAGAAAATTGCAAAAATTACCAATATCGGCGGATAGGAGCTGGGCTATTTCCTCAAAAAAATTTGCTTTGTGAGCAATTTTTCATCATAGTAATGAGGCATGAGCTAATAGCCAAAAAACATGGCTCATCTTCTGAATTCCTTCGGTTGCTATAGGCTTGCCGAAGGCGATGCAATCTCCCCTGCCTCGTCAGCAGGTTGGCGGATTGCCCTTCTTCAGGGCTTTAGAAATTAGTGAGGAAATCAATTAGGAGATAAACCATTACCATTCATTAAAGAAAGAATATCTTCAATAAATTCGCGGTTGTTGGACAAACGTGGCACCTTGTGTTGTCCGCCAAGTTTACCTCTTTTCTTCATCCATTTATAGAATGTGCCAGATTGTGCAAAGTGAATGACAGGCGCTTCTAATGCTATATTTTTATAGCGTTTCGCTTCATAATCAGAATTTACTTCCTTCAGGGAGTTGTCGAGGATTTCAACAAATATTTCTTTGTTGTCCGGCAATTCATGGAATTCGATTATCCATTCGTGGCCTCCTTTATTTTCAGCATCTATGTACCTTGGTCCGGCAGTATAATCACCGATGATGGCATTGGTTTCCTCACAGGCTTTTTTAATTGCCTGCTCTGCATTTTCCACAATCAATTCCTCTCCAAAAGCATTAATAAAGTGCTTTGTCCGACCGGAAATCCTAATTCTAAATGGATCCAGGCAGGTAAATTTCACTGTATCCCCGATCATATAACGCCACAGACCTGCATTTGTAGAAATGACCAGTGCGTAATTTTTATTCAACTCTACATCCTCCAATCCGACCGTTGGGGGATTGTCATCATGAATATGTTCCAAAGGCATAAATTCATAGAAAATTCCATAATCAAGCATCAACAGCAAATCACTTGAGTTGTTCTGATCCTGAATGCCAAAGAATCCTTCCGAGGCATTATAGGTTTCTAAATATTTCATCTTTGGAGATGGAGCAAGCTTTTTAAAGAGCGCTTTGTATGGGTCGAAAGAAACTGCTCCATGAACAAACACCTCCAGGTTTGGCCAAACCTCGTGGATGTGTTTCTTGCCGGTCATTTGGAGAATTCTCTGCAATAATACCACCGTCCATGTGGGTACGCCGACAATGTTGGTAACATTCTCTTCGATTGTCGCTTTGGCCATTTTTTCAATTTTTTCTTCCCATTCACTCATCAGAGAAATTTCCAATTTCGGTGTACTGGCCAATTGTGCCCAAAATGGAAGATTTGACATGATTACAGCAGACACATCGCCATAGTAAGAATTTGAGTTTGAATCAAACTGATTGATTTGCCGACTGCCTCCGATTGCCAAACCTTTGCCGGTAAACATCTTGGAATTGGGATGGTTATTGAAATAAATCGACAACATGTCCTTGCCACCTTTAAAATGACAATCTGTCAATGCCTCTTGTGATACCGGAATAAATTTGCTTTTTGCATTTGTAGTACCAGATGACTTGGCAAACCATTTTATCTCCGATGGCCAAAGTACATTTTGTTGACCGTTTAGTAATTTTTCTATGTATGGATAAATATCCTCATATGTGTATATCGGAACGCGTTGTTTAAACTCACGGACGGTTTGTATGTCTTTAAAACCAAACTCTTTACCAAATTCTGTCTTACCGGCTGTTTTCAAAAGTTGTGCAAATAATTCATTTTGAACATCAATAGGATATTTAAGAAACAATTCAATGTCATGAATACGCTTCTTCATCACCCAGTTCATGATAGAATTGATTATCTCCATAAAATCAATTAATTAAATCTTTCTTTTCAGTTCAAAATGCTTTC
>DAOVVI010000168.1 GCA_030637245.1 Cyclobacteriaceae bacterium | reverse complement strand
CCGGTCGGGCCATCAAGACTTAGCGTAAATTCATTTCGAATAAGAATTTCATTTCCATCGATAATTTCCACTATATCTTCATAGACCACTGTGTCTATACACCCTTTGACTGTTTTAGCGATCAACATTATATCATATCTGCCTGTATCCATATAGACATGACTAGGCTCGAATTCAGTAGAGTTTGCGCCATCGCCAAAATCCCAGAAATAAGAATCTGCCTCAAATGAGAGGTTTGTGGTGAATATGGGATCTTCCGGTAGTTTTACTGTTTCGGGTCGTATCTGGAAATCTGAGTGAGGATTTGGAAACACTTCAATGATTAGCCTTTTTACAGCCGCATCAGTTATTCCTGCTTCGTTCGAAGCCTCCAGCTTTACACTATAAACACCAGGCTCATAGTAGGTATGCGTTGGGTGCTCTTCATTTGTAATACCCTCTCCCTGACCAAAATACCACTTGTAAGATTCCGGATCGCCAAATTTTGTAAGGTTGGTGAAATTGACAGTTAATGGAGCGCAGCCTTTTCCGGGATCAAATGTGAAATCAGCTTCCGGAGTTGCAGGTTGAATAAAAATATTTACAAAATCCATGCTTTCGCAATTGTCCTCTTCAAGATTGAGCGTGATGGTATAGTTGCCAGCTTTTTCATAAACATGAGGCGTAGGATTTTCATCAACGCTTGTATCTCCATCACCGAAATCCCACAAATAAGTTGCTTCAGACCGTGTGCTTGTGTTATCAATAGTTACCGTTGTATTTGGAAATACTTGTGTTTCAGGATTTGTTAGAAATGATGCTTTTAATTGTGGCTCGGAAGGTACAATTATTGATTCAGTGGAAACATCGCTTTTACAAAATGCGTAATTGGCAGTTTGCAACTCAAAGGTTAACTCTAAATTAGGGGAGGCAGGATCCGGTCTGGGAACTTCAAAAATGAAATTATCCCCATAGCTTTTATTTATGAAAATCATGCCGCCTTTGTTGATGGTCCATTTGTACTCAAGGAGCCCTTTTTGAACTGCATCAATTTCAAGCACCATAATATCGCAACCAAATTCGAGTGTATCAATTGTAAAATCTGATTCCGGTATTGGATTGACATTTACTAAAAGCGTAGAATCTCCAACACACATGTCTTCTATATCTGCATTTAGCTTTATTGAATAGCTATTTATGCCCCTGGTTTCAGCTGTGAATATATGTGTAAACTGTGATGAGGAAGGGTTTGTTGTTTCACTTCTAATTACACCTTCTTCATTTCTAATAGTCCAGGAAAATTCATCAGGCAAAAGTGACATGGTAAATTCATCGACCTGAAAATTAACCTCAACAGGAGAACAATTTTTTTCCAATGGTTCATAATCAACATAATAGAAACCAGGTTTTACTGATGGCAATACCTTTACTGAGTCAGGTGTGCTTGAATTTGCACAACCATCTTCAGAAATAGCTTTCAATATAATGTGGAAGGTTTTTGAGCTTGTTGACCAGTTTTCAAACGTAGTGGTCATGACAGAAGTAAAATCTGCGCCATTCGGATCAGTATGAAGCGTATCAAGGTATCCACTGCCATAATCAATAGACCAGACATATTCATCAATCGCTACGGGTTGCGTAGCTGCTGCTGTATTATCAAAAGTGACTATCAGTGGACTACACCCTTTTAGTGAATCCTTGACAAAGGCGGCTGTTGGATTTTGATAAACTTCAATAGCTTCAGTAAAAATGGCGTTGCAACCATTTTGATCGTTGGTTGCCCGTAAAGCCACCTGGTGGACGCCATAGTCAAATTTTCTAAGTAATGTATCCGGCCTGGTTAAGTCAAATACAGAATCAGGTGTAAACGTAACATTATCATAGTCATAATCCCACTCCCAACGAATTACCTGGCTGTCTTTAATTTTCTGAAGTGTTGTTGTTTCAATCAATTTTGTAGCCAAACCTTCACAGACATTCTCCGACACAAACGATGGTTCAGGATTGTTATAAACTACAATGTTTACTTCATCCCGGGTATCACAAAGCGTAACAATGTCTCTGGAAATAAGCACTACACGATAAACGCCAGGGTTGGAATAATCCTGATTGTAAGGTACAGGTACGGCTGTAGAATAACCTGCATTAGGCTCATCCCTTACTAAATTGTCGTTCTCATCGTAAAACTCCCATCTCCATTCCGTATTTATCGTAGATCCGATAGATACATCATTAAATGTAACAGTGAATGTCTCATCTGATCCGGGTGTTTTACAGAATTTTGTATTTGATGCACTGATTTGTGCTATGGTTGTTGGAGTGATATTCACTACTTTTTCAACTACAGCATTACAACCACCAACTGCATTATTATCTCCAACAATCAATCTAACCAATTTCTGGCCACCGTAAGCAAATGAGAAAACAGGATTTTTATCGGTCTTGGTATCTAACAAGCCATCTGCCACATTTGGCCCGTCATAAAACTCCCAGGTATGAGCTAAAGAAGAACCTCCAGGACCTGTCGATTCATTATCAAAATAAATAATATCATCTATACAGTAATCCCATGCTATGGGATTTGAACTGTTTTCCTTCCTTGCCACAAAATCCGGAGTTGGTGCATCTACTATCACAATCCTGGATTCGGATGTTCTTGGAGGGTTATCCCCGCCAGGAGTAATTGGATTTAAAAAACCATTGGAAAGATCTTCGTCATATTGGTTACACGTATTCCAATTATTTAAAGTGATATAAAAATCCTTGCCAATATCCGCGGGAGTTGTCGCTGGAACCTGAACATTCAAGCTGACCTGATCAATATTCGTAACCGGATAAACAGGATCAGTACCTAATGAAGGATCATAGTATGGAAATCCTCCGGGAATATTTCCATCAACTCTAATATTTGGTATTCTTGTTCCATTTGCCCCGTGACCGTAAATCCATTGGATCCATCTCGGATCTGCATTTTCCCTGGCGTCTGCTCTTGGAAAACAATTCCAGGTACTGTTATCCGAAAAGCTGATGCTTGAAGCGAAACCCTGACAAACACGATATACATCCGGATCAGAAAAAATGAGATCTTCTGTCCAGACGATCACGTTTATCGGTTCCAGATCAACACTACCAGAAGGATTACAGCCATTCTCAACATCAATGGTCAGCTGGTATCCGCATTCTACAGGAGAATCGACATACTCATGTGTGATTATAGGACCATTGGGATAATTATTTACCTGGATATAATCCTCATCCGAACTGCCGTCTCCCCAATCTACATGATAAACTGTACCAGGCGTCGAATTTAAAAAAAGCGTTTGAATTTCAATAGTAAAGGGAGCACAACCCCGGCTACTTGTAATAAAATTAAATCCGGGCTCCATAATATCAGAACTGGTACATTGTGCCTGAGCGTCCAGGCTCATTAACCAGATAGCTGATAATGCTGTCAGAAAAATTTTTAAGCTTTTCATTATGAACGACCTTCAATAAAAATTAATCAAAAATGCAATGGACTACTTCAGGTGTGTGGTTTCTAATGCTGCAAAGTTCTATGAAAGTAGAGATATTTTAACCTAAAGGCACATTTGACAGAAATGCCGGATGTATAAGACAGGTATAAAGAGAAGGCTGATTTTCGTAATTATTTTGAAATTCTGTAAAGAACTGTTAAATAAATGAATGTAAAGTTTTTGGTTGAATATGATTTTATTAAATTCTTAGCGTTAAATCGTACGCTATTATTGTTAAAATATATAATTATTATATTTTAATTTTGTATTATTCCAATACAGTGTTTCTTTTATTCCTAAGTAGTTAATAATATTTACAAATAGAAAAGCCATAAATATTAAAGAATATTAAGATTATAAATTAAATAAGTAGGATAATCTAATTTCGATAGCCTTTTGCAGAGATAAACAAAGTGTTGATTGGAAAATCAAGGGTTTTTCATAATAATATGATGGTTTTAGAAAGATTAAAATACATTCAGGTTATGGATATTATTCCATTCTTTTTCCAAAACATCAATTGTATTAAGGTGTCGAGTTGATACAAGACCAATGGAATCAAAAGGACCATGCCACCATACAATACGTAATTGAATGTCAACTTGAAAAGATCACGGACCTCAATAAAGTATCCCCCTGTGAATTCCGATATAATCAAAACCGAAATCAATAAAAATGCAACTGCCATAATCCAAAATATCCATGCTTTTTTAACACTTTTGCCATTGGTTTTTACCTTCGCAGGAGAAGGCGCTAATCGTATTTTATCCATGAGTTGATCATCAAAATTTGATGATACCGGCTTTAGCAAACTTTTACTAAGCAGCTCTCTGGAAAACATATCAAGGTCCTTATGTTCTTTTTTCATAAAATCGATTTTATTTCATGTCTTAATTCCTCTGTTAGCACGGTATAAAATCTTTTCCGCGCACGGTGCAAGATGGTCTTAATATTCGTATTGCTAAAACCTGTTATCTCACTAATTTCTTTCAAACTTTTTTCATCCAGATAGAATAGTCTCAAAACCAGGCTGTCATTTGGTAAAAGCTTTTCAAGTCCTTTATTAATATAATATTTCTGCTCCTGTTCAGTAAGTTCTGAAACAGAATTATTGACATCTGAATAATTGATGTTATTCAATTCATCAATGTCATCAGTATATTTAAAGTCCTTTTTCCTAATGCGTTTCAATCCCTCGTTGGTGACAATTTTATACAACCAGGTTGAAAACTTTGATCTTTGTTCGAACTTATCCAGCGATTTGTAGGCTTTTAAAAACGCATCCTGGGTAACCTCCTCAGCAATAGGACCATTTTTCACGAGGCTCATAGCCAGGGAATAGGCCATATCCCGATACTTTTCGATAAAATATCGAAATGCATGGGTATCGCCTTCCAGAACTTTTCCTATATATTCTGAATCCATTCAGATTGTTAATCGGCCTGTTTACTATTGTACCAATGGAAAATAATTAAACTTGCCCCACCAAATAGTAAGATCATGGAAAAATACGAAACTACTGAATTAATAGAGGATAATACAGTAAGGAAATATCCAGTAAACAATCCAAGCGCAACCCCTACCAAAAACATTCCACTTTTCAATGTAGCATTTCGATAATCCTTTTTTTGATAAATCTCAGAAATATCAACTCCCTTTTCGATCAATGCCATTTTCTCTTTATTTCTGGCTGCTGATACATACTTTACTGTAAGCACAATAGCAACAAAAAAAGCAAGTGTGGTAATGATACCTGTGATCATACCCATTATTGGAATCATCATAATTTTATAATTTAGTTTAAAAATATTTTCGCTGATATGATCCACCTCTTTACTAAAAGGTTACACCCCGATAATACTTTTAAGAATAAATATAATTATTTTAGTCTTTGAGAGCCAACTTTTAATGCTGTCAAGGGTTCTCATTATG
>DAOVVI010000100.1 GCA_030637245.1 Cyclobacteriaceae bacterium | reverse complement strand
TTTGGCAATAAATCCGAAGGTGCTGCCGAATCCTATCCAAACAGTTCCTCCTAAGACAATAAGGAATGTGGGAATGAACAAAAAAATCATTTTGTGTTCCAAACACCAATTAAGGATTTTTACATAGTACCTTTCAAGCAATCTGAATGAACCAAGAATTACGATTAACAGGATTGTGACAAATATAAAGTTGAGCAACAATGATTTTCCAGCTCCTAGCGGCATCCAGTAGTTCGCCAGTAACCAGGTTACTGAAATACCTGAAACGATCAGGGCAAGGTTTTCGGTCCACCAGTTTTTCTTAGGGCTATATTGCTGAACAAACCACGCTGTGCCAAAAGCCATTAGTGATAGACCTCCCCAAAGTGTTGACCAGATGGAAATAAATAATCCCCCTAAAATTAATAGAGCATTGATAAGTTTACCTCTTGCGTTTTTATTGATTTTAATTCCAAAAAACCAGTGAGCCAGTGTGGGTAAAATAAGTAAAGCGACAATCAATGCGGCTACCAGAGCGAAGGTTTTGGTAAAGGCTAGTGGCCTGAATAATTTGCCCTCCGCAGCTTCCATTGTGAACACGGGGACGAAGCTTACAATCGTGGTAGAGACAGCAGTAACGATAGCTGAACCCACTTCTGTGGATGCATTGTATATCGTGTCAATGAGTTTTTGCGTGGCTGGCGCTTCTTTGATGTGTTTGATAATATTTTCAGACAAAACGATACCCAAGTCCACCATAGTCCCAATCGCAATTGCAATACCCGAAAGGGCAACAATATTAGCGTCAACGCCAAAATAACGCATGGCGATAAATACCATCAATACCGCAATGGGCAGCAAGCTGGTGATTAAGATGGATGCCCTCAGATTCAGAACCATTATAATCACGACTAATAAGGTAATGAGCATCTCTAATGAAAGCGCTTCTTCCAGGGTACCCAAGGTTTCATGGATGAGTTGGGTGCGGTCATAAAAGGGAACGATCGTCAATTGACTTTCGACTCCGTTAGCCAGTGTTTTTCGGGGTAAACCGGGAGCTATTTCTTTAAGTTTGTCCTTAACATTGTTGATTACCTGCAGCGGATTGGAACCGTATCGGGCAACCACGACGCCTCCCACAACCTCGGCTCCATCCTTATCCAAAAGTCCGCGTCTTGATGCAGGACCAAGCGAAACAACTCCAATATCTTTAATTCGAATGGGTACATTGTCATGAACTGCAACTACGGCTTTTTCTAAGTCTTCTACAGACTTTATATATCCCAATCCTCTTACCAGGTATTCGGCCTGATTGATTTCAATGGTTTTTGCTCCTACATCACGGTTTGACTTTTTTACGGCCAGCATTACCTTGTGCAATGGAATGTCATATACTTTTAGCGCATCGGGATTTACATCCACCTGATATTCCTGTACATACCCACCAATCGAGGCAACTTCTGAAACTCCATCAACACCGCTTAATCCGTACTTAACATAGAAATCCTGCACTGTTCGAATTTCATGCAAATCCCAGCCTCCGGTAGGGTTTCCATCTTTATCCCTGCCTTCGATTGTGTACCAATACACTTGCCCAAGTGCTGTTGCATCGGGACCAAGAGAAGGTTGAACACCATCGGGGAGAAGATTTACCGGAAGGGAATTAAGCTTTTCCAGTATTCTGGAACGTGACCAATAAAATTCTACATCTTCATTGAAAATGATGTAAATGCTTGAAAAGCCAAATATGGAGGAACTACGAATGGATTTTACACCAGGTATTCCCAGCAATGAAGTGGTTAATGGATAGGTGATTTGATCTTCAATATCCTGTGGTGAACGCCCCGCCCATTGGGTAAAAACGATTTGTTGGTTTTCGCCAATATCAGGAATAGCATCCACTGCAACAGGGTCGGATGGCAGGAAGTTGGTTTTCCAGCCAAATGGGGCTGTCACCAATCCCCAGCCTACAAATAAAAGGATAACTAAGGAGGTTACTAACTGATTTTCAAGGAAGTAACGAATGATTTTATTAAGCATATCAAATGATTATAAAAATTGAACAGTAGTAGTTCGTTCAAAGGCAGCAATAGCCTTTTTGTCTCGCAGGAATACCCCGCAAGATTTCATCAAATGATATGTATGTTAAAGAAGGAAGGTCTGGTACAAGGATTGAATATCCCGTTCCAGCAGAGGTGGCGGATGGTCAGATAAGGCTATGATCTGGTTTGCCTCATCCAGGTTTAACTGATAAAAGGTATATATGAAAGAGAAAGCAAATTTTGTGTCAATCGAAATTTTTTCAATCCCGGAATTGTATTCGTCTTCTATATCAAAAGTGATAAAATCGTTATCGCAACACGCTTTAGGTTTGAGGGATTCCTGATCCGGTAGGCTTTCACAGGAATTATCCATGCTTTCCATGCCACAGCCAAGATCACCTAATCCAATCATTAGTTTTGATTGGACTGCATGGCCACCACAATAATGCGTTGTAAAAGTGAATCCCATATTGCTCAGCAATATGAGAAGGGCAAATGATATGGCTAAAAATCTTTTCACTACGTGCAAATGTACGAAATTATATTAGTAATGGTTTATATAATTCTGCCAAACGATTATATAATTCTGAAATCAACAACCTAAACCTACTCAATGGCAAGCTTTATTGAACTTTTGTAGTTTGTAGTAATTGTATGGTAAAGGAGCTGCAAAGCCAACTGCCATTGCAATGATCAAAGCTATCCAATACATCGGATTATCAAAGGAAGCTTTGCCACCTGTGATTATAAAATCAGAGGTATTCATGGCTATTTCCATGCCTATCATGGAGATAAATGACATTCCAAAAGCAGTTTTTAATGCCAATATCCAATCAAAACTTTCCCTGACTTTCAATATCATTGTCTCCAGCAAAATTGAAGTGAATAAGCCAGCTATAATCGCAAGAACCATCTGCCAGGCCATTGATGTTTCAGGATAAAAAGCCTGCAAGAATAAGATCATTCCAAAATCACCTATGGAGCATCCTATGAGACAGTTCATCGTATTGAAAGATGCTCTTTTCCATTTGGATATATCTGACCAAAAAGATTGGGCTGAATTTTCCTTTTCAACAACCGGAGCAATTTCATATCCCTCCTTGTCTAACAATTCTGCTATCAAATCAGGTGTAATTCCTTCCCCCTGAACAGTCAGTGTTTTCTCCGGTTTGTTCAAATCAAAATTCCAACTGGATATATCTTTTACTCCATTTAAATGAGGCGCTAACTTATTTACACATTTATCACAATGAATATTGGTATTTACCTGTAATGTTTCCATGTCTGTTTTTTTTACATTACAAAGATTCACAACTGGCCGGAATATTGTTTTACATAGTTTTGAGAAAAGGTTATATATTTTTGATTAAATGATATCCAGTGAATTGTGCCCGGGCTGTCGCATTTTTTTGAATGCCGTAGGGGTCATTCCGGTTTCTTTTTTGAATTGAGCTGATAGGTGAGCAACACTACTGTAATCCATCTGAAAAGCAATTTCTGATAAGGTTAATTCATCGTAAAAGAGCAATTCTTTCACCCGCTCAATCTTCTGCTTCAAAATATATCGTTCGATGGTAATGCCTTCGACAGAAGAAAAAAGCCTGCTGAGCGATGAGTATTCATGATACAACTTGTCCGCAATCAGTGAGGAGAAATTAATAATTAATGGATCCTTTTTATAGTGAATTTGCTCAAGGATGATGGCTTTAATTTGATTGATGAGTTTAGATTTATTATCCTGCAATAATTCAAAACCTTTTGTTGATAACATTTCATTTAACTTTACCTTTTGAGCATGGGTAATAGCTTCAGGGATATTCACCTCACCTAACTTTATAGAATGGATTTCAATATTCAGCTCATCAAAAATGTCATTAACTGTATCAATACAGCGAGGACAAACCATGTTTTTTATGTAAATGGAATTTTGATTTTTCATTAGTTATGTTGATGGAAATTCAATATGTAAATTACATTATTACATTATATTTCCATATAAATTTATACTACGAATGAAAGATGTTGAAGTTTATAAATATCATAAAGGAAACTTTAGTATTCGTTTTTTTTACGTTATAAATTGAAACAATATCTTTACTTTCATCGACATAATAAAAATTTAAATAAATAATGAAAATCCAATTTACAAATCTGGAAATAATCGATCAACAGGTTGGCGAAATCATACAGAAAGCCCAGGAACTTGAAATGAAATATATTGCTGAAATTTCAAGCGTACATCCCATCTATCAAAAAAGCGCCCAAAATCTGGTTCATTACCTGGCATTCCGGAGTTTTGATATAGATATAATGCAGGAAAAACTTCGCGAGCTGGGATTACCTTCATTAACCAATATTGAAGGTCATGTGTTGGAAAGCCTGCTATCAATTAAAACCATAATCAATCATTTGCTCGGCAAGCAGATTGTAGAAAAAAAGAAAGGAATCATCACCTCAAAAAAAAGCAGGAAAATACTGAATAAAAACACAAAATTGCTTTTTGGATACAAATCTAAAAAACGTCGAACCAGGATAATGGTGACCTTGCCCAGTACTGCTGCTGACGAGCCAAAGTTCATAAAACGAATGCTAAAGGCCGGTATGAACAGCGCCAGAATAAACTGTGCCCATGATGATCCGGAGGTTTGGAAAAAAATGATTGATCATTTGATTGAGACCAAAGCAGTTTTAGGCAAAAGTTGTAAGGTCATGATGGATTTGGGCGGACCAAAACTCAGAACCGGGCCTATGGAGCAAGGACCAAAAGTGTTACACATACGACCTGAACGAAATGATTTGGGGGAAGCAGTAAGTCCATCCAGGATTTGGATCGCTCCGCCGGATGTGCTTCCGCCAAACGATACTGCGGATGCCATATTGCCAATTGATGAATTGCTTTTTTCAAAAATAAAAAGAGGAAATACCATATTGTTTACAGACTCAAGAGGGAAAAAATGTAAAATTAGTATAGAGCGCAAAGAAGGTTTGGGGAAATGGGGCTTATGCAATGATTCGGCGTATGTCACTACCGGAACTGAGATGGAATTGCACCGGCAGAAGCAATCCGGGAAGGAAGCTATTTATGTTGGCGAGATCTTACCCCTTGAGCAGTCTTTGCGATTGAAAGTAGGTGATATTTTACTGCTAAACCGTGATCCCGAACCTGGGGGCAATGCAATTTTTAGTGAAACCGGAAAGCTGTTAAAGCCCGCCTTTGTTTCATGTACATTACCAGACATTTTTCAATATGTAAAAGTTGATGAACCCATCTTTTTTGATGATGGAAAGATCGAGGGAAGAATAGAAGAAGTTAATGGGGATTATTTAAAGATCAGAATCACCTATGCCAAAAACCTTGGAAGTAAGCTAAAGGCGGACAAAGGAATCAATTTGCCGGAGAGCAATCTGCTAATTAGTGGTCTTACCGAAAAGGATAAAAAGGATATGGAATTTGTAGTTCAAAATGCAGATGCGGTTAATTTTTCTTTTGTAAATAATACTTCTGATGTTCAGGAATTGATGGATTTAATGGAGGAATTAAATGGAAATGTAGGAGTAATATTAAAAATAGAAACCCAAAAGGGATTCAGAAATTTACCAAAAATTCTGTTGAAAGCTATGCAGGCTTATCCAATAGGTGTAATGATTGCCAGAGGTGACCTGGCGATAGAAACAGGTTGGAAAAATTTTGCAACCATTCAAGAGGAGATTTTGAGAATTTGTGAGGCAGCGCATATTCCGGATATCTGGGCTACCCAGGTACTGGAGAATCTAGCCAAAAAAGGAGTGCCATCCAGGGCAGAAATTACTGATGCCTCGATGGCACAACGAGCAGAATGTGTTATGCTAAACAAAGGATATTATATAGAAAAAGCAATAAAATTGCTCGATCGAATACTCATTAAAATGCAACGGTATCAAAAGAAAAAAGACACCATTTTACCCAAGCTTGGAGAGGCAGAAGTTTTAATGCTTGATCATTATTAGGGTCAAGCCAATGGTAGGTTACCGAAAAAGATTGAATTAAAATTTGAGGGGTTGAAAAAAGGTTGATATATCAATCTCTTAATTCTTCATTCAATCTTTTGCCATTTAATCTCCTGAACCAATTATTAACATTTTGTAATAAAATCAAGAGTATCGAAAGTAAGAGCCTAAAAATCGAAGAAACTTTCTGGTATCTGTTTTTCAATATTATTGGCTTCACTTTCTTGTTTGGAAGATATAGTAATATTACAGGTAATAGCAATAAATCAGCAAATAATGCTATGAGAAGCGAGCCGCTT
>DAOVVI010000117.1 GCA_030637245.1 Cyclobacteriaceae bacterium | reverse complement strand
TTTGGCAACGGCCCTGTTGCAATAAATAATCCTTCTATTTCCATCCCGCACAAAAATGAGGTTTGGGTCAGCATCGAAAAGTTGCTCAATAAACCCCTTTTGCATCTCCAATTCCAACTCAAATTTCTTGCGCTTCGTGATATCAACTGATGCCGCCATTTCGACAACTTGTCCCTGATCCCGAAATTCTCTCCGTATTTTTGTTTCAAACCAGCGATAGCTGCCATCCTTGTGTCTTTGCCGATAGGTATAATAACTAAATGAGATCTTATTTTTGCGGTCAGACTTTAATTGTTCCAGGTATTCGTTCAAATCTTCATCATGGATCAACTCATTCCATGCTTCTGTTGAATCAATTTCTTCCACATCATAACCTAAAAAGTCTTTAATAGAAGGGCTTACATATATCAATTCTTCACCTTCAAACACAACATTAATGTCATAGGCGTTTTCAGCAAGTAATTTATAAAGCTTTTGTGCTTTTTCTTCTTCTTTGGTATGCGGCGTAATAATGAATAGTATTTGTTGGGTTTTGCTGACCTTTAGTTTTTTTACTTCAACTCTTAGTGGTCGATTATCAATTGAGTTTTTAAAGGTTGCCAAATAAGTTAAACTGCTGATCTCCCCTTCAGATAAAACTTTGATAATTCGTTTAATCTCCTTAATATCATCTTTTGCCAGAAGATTAAAGATATTTTCACTAAGGAGTTCTTTTGATTGAGAATTGAGAAAAATTTCGCTGGATTTATTGCAAAAAAGTATCTTTCCCGAAAAATCGGTAGTTATGATGGATTCGTGGGAGGAGTTTACAAATGCGGAAAGAATTTCCTGGTCCATATCGCTTAAAAAATCACGGCCCTAAAAATCATTGCCGATAAGATAAAACATAATACAGTTCTTTTAACAAAAATTTCTCTAAATTTTCCATTTAGTCAGAAACCACAATATTTAGTATTGAGGTTTTAATATTTTGTATGTAGGATATTCTGATAGGTTTGAATTCAATCCAAAGATCTATTTGAATATTCCTAGTTAATTGTTTTTGTTATATTCCGATATTTTATATAATGTAACCAAGAAATATGAAGTGGATTGAATATCCGTTCTTAAGGATTACCTCGGCGCTTATCATTGGTATTTTGATAAATAACTCATTTAAATACACAAATATCTCATGTTTTTATCTGATGTTATTCGCAGTAATTATTTTTTCTTTCTATTTCCTGTTATCGTGGAAATCAAAGAATTTATGGAATAAAAAATTGCGAGGCGGAGTGGGGTTGTTTTCATTTATATTAATGGGTTACCTCAGCTCTCAACTAAATTATGATGTACGAAAACCTCTGCTTTCGCCTGATTCCTTATCTGCTTCAACATTTTATACTTCAACCATAATTTCCAAGCCAGCTTCAACGGCTAAAACCATTAAATATAAGGTTGAAATTGACCAGATTAAATTTCAGGATAGTTGGTCCGATGTGTACGAAGAGGCAATTTTATATTTTTATAAAAACGATACCCCGCCTGATTTCGATTATGGAGACAAGCTATTGATTAAAGGCCATCCGGTGTACGTTGAAAATCAAAAAAATCCCTATGCGTTTGATTATGCACTTTATTTGCAAAGGCAGGGGATTTATTTACAGGATTATATATCAACGGAAGATTTCATGATCATTAATGAAAACCATGACTCTTCTCCATATTATTTGAGTTTATATATTGGCGATTATGCTGAAAAAGTCCTTTCAACATATATTTCGTCAGAAAGGGAGTTAAATATGGCTAAAGCCATGTTGATTGGAAGAAGGGAAGAAATTACACCGGAGATGGAATATGTATATGAATCTTCAGGGACAGCTCATATTTTGGCAGTTTCAGGATTACATGTTGGCATCATTTATTTAGTTTTTTCATCCATTTTTAAGTTTTTAAAAAGGAGAAAATCAAACTGGATTTACTTTGGAATTAACTTCTGCGCCATTTGGTCTTTTGCATTTATTACCGGTTTGTCACCATCAGCTCAACGTGCTGCCACAATGCTTACATTTATCTTGATCGCTGAATTTACCCAAAGAAAAAGCAGCATTTACAATACGATTTTAGCTTCTGCATTTTTCATTCTTTTATTTTTCCCAAACCTACTATTCTCCGTTTCATTTCAGTTGTCTTTTACAGCCGTATTTGGCATAGTATATTTATATAAAAAAATTTATAGACTCATTTATGTCAAACATAGGTTTATCAATTTTTTCTGGCAGATAACCGCCCTGTCCTTATCAGCTCAACTTGCAACCTTCCCCATTACCATTTATTATTTTAACCAATTTCCGGTTTTATTTCTATTTACAAATTTGATCGCGATACCAACAGCAATATCAACAATAGTGGGAGGACTTTTATTATTGGCAACTTCTCAATTGGGTTTTGTACCAATATTATTGGGTAAAGTATTAGGTGGTTGGATCTATTTCTATAATGAGATAATGGTAATTGTTAGCAGGCTCACTTTTGCCACTCTAGAGGATTTGTATTTAAAACCCATTTATGTATTCCTCATCATTTGCTGTGTAATATTCGTTTTACAATTTATAACTACTAAAAAGCTGTATTTTTTCAGATACTTTTCGATTCTACTTTTTGTTCTGTCCGGATTGGTCATAGTTGATCATTACCAGAAATCTCGTCAGCAGGAAGTCATTTTTTACCATGTCAATAACAAGCGCTATTTCGATATTTATCTTGGTCAAAACTGTTTTACGAATATAAACTCGAACAATGTTGAAATAAGGAAGGAGGTGAATTTTAATATTACTCCAGCTAGAAATTACCATTTAATTAAAAATGTATATGATCTGGAAAACCTGAAAATTGTGAGAGAAATAGGAAGTAACACATTGATTCACTGGAATAATAAAACAATTTTAATACTTAATGAGCTGCACATTCTTACCAAAAAATACACTCACATTCCCATCGACTACCTGGTTATTGGAAAAGAAATGATCAGGGATTTGCCGGAAATAACGGGATTATTGAATATTAAAAATCTAATTCTTGATTCCACCGTCAGTAAAGCCGCCGGCGAAAAGGTACGCCATCAAGTGAATGGTAATGACACAAACATTCATTCTATCAAAATTGACGGCGCTTACAAAATCAGTATTTAACGACTTGAATAGGCGGCAATATTTCAAAAATAATTACCTTTGCCCTCCCAATGTCTAGTCCTGAATTTTCTTCAATGATCATTGAATTAATTTTGGATATTGGCATGATGGGCTGGTATTTTCTCAAATTCTAAACAAATGATTTTAATTGCTGTTTAATTAACCGTATGAAAGTTACAGTTTGTAGAAAAGAACATTTTAATGCTGCACATCGTTTACATAATTCCAATTGGTCAGATGAAAAGAATCAGGCAATATTTGGAAAATGTAACAATCCTAATTTTCATGGTCACAATTATGAGCTTGTAGTGAAGGTATCAGGGCAGCCCGATGTGGAAAGCGGTTATGTAATCGATATGAAAATTTTGAGTAAAATCATTAGTAAAAATGTTCTGGATCGCTTTGATCACAAAAATCTGAATCTTGATACCAAAGAATTTAAAAACCTGATTCCTACAGCTGAAAACATTGCCGTGGTGATTTGGAACATATTAAGAGAAAAAATTGACCAGCAATTTGAAATAAAAGTAGTCCTTTATGAAACAGAAAGAAACTTTGTGGAATACCCGTCCAATTAATGGATTGACAGTTGATGAAATAGGCGATGAACATATCGGGACATCCCCTGAAACTCCGCTGCGGGAAGATGCTTTCGATCTTGATGATGAGCTAAAGATTGAGCTGATTCAAAAGCATTTTAAAGAAATCATGCAAATATTGGGACTTGATCTCACTGACGATAGTCTTAAAGGGACGCCGGAAAGGGTTGCTAAAATGTATGTGAAAGAGATCTTTTCAGGATTGAATCCGAAAAATAAACCGGTAGTTAAGCTTTTCGAAAACAAGTACAATTACAATCAAATGCTTGTTGAAAAGGATATTACGATTTATTCCAATTGTGAGCATCATTTTGTGCCAATTATCGGAAAGGTCCATGTAGCGTATATTAGTAGTGGCAAAGTGATTGGTCTTTCAAAGATCAACCGAATTGTTCAGTATTTTGCAAAGCGGCCACAAGTTCAGGAACGACTGACAGTTCAGATTGGCAATGAGCTTAAATCGCTATTGCAGACTGAAGATGTCGCGGTTTTGGTGGATGCAGAGCACTTATGTGTTTCATCCAGGGGCATTCAGGATACATCCAGTAGTACAGTGACTTCCTTTTACAGTGGTAAATTTGAGCAAGACGGAACCAGGAAAGAATTTCTATCTTACGTTTATAATAAATAGATTTTATAAAAATAGTAATTTAAAGGCAGCTTTATCAGTTGCCTTTTTTTATGCAAAAGTTTGGATTTACTAAGATTTACTAAAAACGGAATTTACTGCCCAAAGGGTGATTTTTATGTCGATGCCTCCGGAAAGGTGGAGAGAAATATTATTACCCATGCGCATTCCGATCATGCCAGGCCGGGTCATCGATCTTATCTGGCGCACAAAAGTACCGTACCTTTGCTTCGGGCCAGGCTGGGGAAAAAAATAGATGTACAGTCATTGATTTATGGAGAAGAAATATCTATAAATGGGGTAAAAGTCAGCTTGCATCCGGCCGGGCATATTTATGGTTCTTCACAAATTAAAGTTAGGTCAGGAGGTGAAGTCTGGGTAGTATCCGGTGATTATAAACTGGAAGATGATCATTTGAGTGTACCATTTGAACCGGTGAAGTGCAATGTGTTTATCACTGAATGCACATTCGGATTACCTGTGTATAATTGGCCTGACCAACAAAAAGTTTATGATCAAATAAACAAGTGGTGGCGGGAAAATAAAGACCAGGGCATTACCTCACTTCTTTTTGGCTATTCCCTGGGAAAATCACAAAGAATTATTAAAAACATCAACCATTCGATCGGAGTTGTTTTTGTACATAAAACAGTTGGGACAATGAATGAAGCCATTATCCTTGATGGGGGAGAACTTCCTAAAACCATCACTATAAATGAAAAAATAAACTCCGAAGACATAAAAGGAAATCTGATCATTGCTCCGCCTTCAATTACTTCCGGCAGAATAATGCAAGGATTAGCGCCGATTTCCATGGCAATGGCGTCAGGCTGGATTCAAACAGGAAAATATTATGGAAGAAGCAAAATTGACAAAGGATTTATACTTTCGGACCATGCAGATTGGGATGGATTGCTTCATGCTATAAATGAAACCAGGGCAGAAAAAGTGATTACTATGCATGGATATACTCAAGAACTTACCAGATGGCTAAATGAACAAGGAATTAATAGTATTGAAATCGGGGAGTTAATGCATCAACCTTTTAAATTGTAAATGTTTAAATGATAGAATCCCATGGATAAAAACTCACGTAATAATACATCGGTCTCTTTTGGAATTGTAGCTGATTTGCAATACTGCGATGCCCCACCAACAATTAATCGATACTATAGAAAGGCACCGGACAAATTGAAAAATGCCATCGAGGAATTCAACAGGCATAACCTTGATTTTGTTATCAATTTGGGAGATTTAATTGATCAGGATTGGAAAAGCTTTGATGGAATTTTGCCTCTTTTCAAACTCTTTAAAGCGCCTGTTTACCATGTATTGGGAAATCATGATTATGAAATTGAGGATCAATATAAACCTGAAGTCCACAAAAAATTGGAAACCCAAAAATACTACGATTTTTCCATGGAGAATTGGCGCTTTATTGTGCTGGATGGAAACGATATAAGTACGTATGCAAATCTTGAAAATTCCGATGAATACCAGAAAGCAGATAACTTACTGAAAGAGATGGAACTGGAACACAAAGTAAATGCCAACTTTTGGAATGGGGGGATCGGGGA
>DAOVVI010000561.1 GCA_030637245.1 Cyclobacteriaceae bacterium | reverse complement strand
TTAATGACAATGCGCTGGAATTACTTGCCGAAAAGGCTTTTCAAATCAATGAAGAAGTAGAAAATATAGGCGCCAGGAGGTTGCATACGGTTGTGAGGCTGATATTAAATGATGTGTTGTTTGATGTCCCTGATGTAATTGGAGAAAATGCTAAAATTATCATTACTTCAGATATGGTGGAGGAAAAATTGACAGAGCTTGTAAAAGACAAGGTCTTAAGTCAATATATTCTTTAAACGGAGGATTTGCGACTCAGATTCCCTGTTCAATAAATAATGGTTTAAGGTTTTGATCAGGAGCTTTTAAGTGGTGAACCTGACAACCTGAGTGGTGCATAAGGCTTAAGAATGAAAAAAAGTATCCTGCCTCGCCTGCAGGCGGGCATTTTTCCATGGTTTTGATTTTTCTTGCACACCAATAATTATTCAGATTAAAAAGTGTTATTTTTGAATTACATACAATAATCATTCTTTTGAAAAAAAATAAAGTATTAGATGTCCTGAATTTAGAAAAGGTGATAAATCATCTTTCCAGATTCATTGAATTGAAGCTAGAGATTTACGAACTGAAAGTAAAAGGGCAGATGGTTGGTATAATCTCCAGTTTTGCTACTTTGACCTTAATTATTTCTTTTGGCATGTTTATGCTATTTTTCTGTAGCCTGGCATTGGGATTCTATTTGAACAGTATTTTTGAAAGCAAATTTATTGGATTTGTATTTGTTGGTTTGATCTATTTGCTTATCTGCATTCTTCTTATTGTTTTTAAAGGGAAGATCATTACGAATCATCTAATTCAGGCTTTTTTTAGTGAAACATTAACGCGAGATAACCATGAGCAAGATAACGACCAACAAGACAATAATTAGGCAAAAAATAGAATCGTTGGAGAGGCAATCCCAAATCATACGAGACGAGCTTGAGGATGAATTGCAAATAACAAAAGAAAAGGTCATTAATTATGGTAAAATAGCTTTAGGAATTGGTGGCGGATTAATTTTTTCAGCAATTGTTTTAAAAGCGCTGAATGGTAACAGGTCAATTAAAAGTGACTCCTACGTCAAACATAGATCAAAAAGGGTTTATCAACGATTTATAGATCAAATGGTCGGTGAACTATCCGGACAAGCTATTGGATTTTTATTAGGCGTGGCAAAAGACAAGTTTGGTTCTCATATTGAGAAAAATGAAAATGCGGATGACAATGATTCTGACATCACTGGTTGAGAAAAAGGAGAACAATTTAAAGTCGCTTTCTATTCTGATCGATCCTGATAAAATTAAAAATCAAAAATTATTAGGGAATCTTCTTGATATCTGCGAAAAATTTAACGTTGATTTTATTTTTATTGGCGGCAGCCTTTTAGTAAATGATACATTGAATGAAACAGTAAGCTATGTTAAAAATAACTCAGAAATTCCTGTTATTTTATTCCCCGGCAGCATTTTACATATAGATAAATCAGCCGATGCCATACTTTTTCTTTCATTAATTTCTGGAAGAAATCCGGACCTATTGATAGGTCAGCATGTAGCCGCGGCTCCGGTTTTGAAAAACTCTACCTTAGAAATACTTTCTACAGGGTATATTTTAGTTGGTAATGATGCAAATACGACAGTAGCGCATATAAGCCAGACTTTCCCAATACCGACACAAAAGACCGAAATTGCTGTGTGCACTGCCATTGCAGGCGAAATGCTGGGCATGAAACTTATATATCTTGACGCCGGTAGCGGCGCTAAAGAAGAAGTACCACAGGATATGATTGCACAGGTGAAGAAATCAATTAATATTCCACTGATAGTTGGCGGTGGAATAGATACTACAGCAAAGGCCAATATTGCATATCAGTCAGGTGCAGATATGATTGTTCTTGGTACTTCTGTTGAAAAAAATATTGACTTTGTATCGGAAGTTGCTAAAATCCGGGACCAACTGAATAGT
>DAOVVI010000054.1 GCA_030637245.1 Cyclobacteriaceae bacterium | reverse complement strand
TGAGGAAAAAGCTGAAGCGCCTGAAGCCGCTAAAGAAAAGGCGGAAGAACCTGAAGCTAAAACTGAGGAACCTGAAGCTAAAACTGAAGAGCCTGAAGCTAAAACTGAAGTTCCAGAGGTTAAAAAAGAAGAAAAAACCAAAAAAGCTGCCGAAGCAAAAGATGATTTTAATTGGGATGATCTCGACTCTAAAAGTTTCGGGGAAGAATACTCTGAAGAAGAAAGAAAAAAATTGGAAGCCCTCATTGAAGGCACGTTAACTACGGTAAATGAAAAAGAGGTTGTTGAAGGTCTTGTCGTAGGGATTACGGATAGAGATGTAATTCTCAATATTGGATTCAAATCAGACGGACTGGTTCCTCTTAATGAATTCAGAGATATGCCTGACTTGAAAATTGGAGACCAGGTCGAAGTATATCTGGAAGAGCAGGAAAACACTCAAGGTCAGTTGATCCTTTCCAGGAGAAAAGCGAAAATCGTTCAGGCCTGGAAAAATATACAGGAGTCTTATGAAGATGATAAGGTTATCGATGGCTTTGTGAAAAGAAGAACCAAAGGTGGTTTGATCGTTGACATCTTTGGCGTTGAAGCTTTCCTTCCAGGATCTCAAATTGATGTAAAACCAATCCGGGATTTCGATGTTTTTGTAAACAAAAAAATGGAAGTAAAGGTTGTGAAAATCAACTATGCTAATGATAACGTTGTTGTCTCGCATAAGGTATTGATTGAGAAAGATCTTGAAAAACAAAGAATTGAGATACTTAATAACCTTGAAAAAGGTCAGGTACTTGAAGGCGTCATTAAGAACATGACCAACTTCGGCGTATTTATTGACCTTGGAGGTGTTGACGGGTTATTACACATCACTGACATTTCCTGGGGTAGAATTAGTCATCCGGAGGAAGTGCTTAATCTTGATGAAAAAGTCAATGTTGTAGTACTTGATTTTGATGACGATAAAAAGCGTATTTCACTTGGCATGAAGCAATTGACGCCGCATCCATGGGATGCCTTGGCAGAGAGTATTGCAATCGATTCGAAAGTGAAAGGTAAAATCGTTAATGTTGCTGATTACGGTGCTTTCCTTGAGATTATGCCGGGAGTGGAAGGTTTAATTCACGTTTCAGAAATGTCATGGTCACAGCACCTGAGAAATCCTTCCGATTTTATAAAGATTGGAGATGAGATCGAAGCCGTTGTATTGACCCTGGATAGAGAGGAACGTAAAATGTCCTTAGGCATTAAGCAACTCTCAGAAGATCCATGGACCAAGAAGGATTTACTTACTAAATATGCTATAGGTACAAAACATACAGGCATCGTTAGAAACTTAACTAACTTTGGTTTATTCATTGAACTGGAAGAAGGAATTGATGGATTAGTTCACGTTTCAGATCTAAGCTGGACTAAAAAGATCAAACATCCATCTGAATTTGTGAAAGTTGGAAATGAGTTGGATGTTCAGGTACTTGAACTTGATGTAGATAACAGGAGATTAGCCTTGGGGCACAAACAACTTGAAGAAAATCCTTGGGACACCTTCGAGTCTGTATTTACAAGAGGATCTGTTCACAAGTGTACCATTATCAGTAAAAATGATAAGGGTGCGGTATTGGAACTTCCTTATGGAATTGAAGGATTTGCTACAACCAGAAATCTTGTGAAAGAAGATGGAAGTACTGCAAATGCAAGTGAAACGTTAGATTTCAAAGTAACAGAATTCTCAAAAGACGAAAAGAGAATCGTACTTTCGCATACCGCAACACATACAGAAGAAAAGCCAAGAGTTGCTAAAAAGAAAACCGGTAAGCCACGAAACGCTGTATCAAAAATCAACAAGGAAGTTGAAAGAGATACGCTTGGAGATATAGAAGTGTTATCTGCTTTGAAAGAGCAAATGGAAGGAGGTAAAAAGGCACCGGCTAAAGCTGCTGCTAAAAAAGCTGACGAGCCAAAGGCTGAAGTAAAAGAAGAGATGCCTGCTCCGGAAGCTAAGAAAGAAGAGAAAGCTAAAACCCCTGCTAAAAAAGAGAAAGCTCCAGTTAAAAAAGAGGAAGCTCCTGTGGAGAAAGTGGAAGTTCCCTCTGAGGAAAAAGTGAAAGAAGAGAAAGCAGAAGCGATTGTTGAAGAAAAGGCTGTTAAAGAGAAGAAAGAGGCAGTTGTGAAAAAGAAAGTCGTTGAAGAGAAAGCAGAAGCTGTTGTAGAAGAGAAAGCTGAAGAAAAGAAGGCCGCAAAGCCGAAGAAAAAAGCAGCTCCAAAAGCTAAGAAGGAGAAGGAAGAAAGTGATGAAAAAGCGTCTGAGGAAGGCAGTGATAAGTAGCCGGATTTGGAATTCAGAAACAATATCCTTAATTAAATAGGCAATATTGTTTTTATGTTTTAAAATATCAAAAGCTCCAATTTAAGAAATTGGAGCTTTTTTATTTACTATTTAATTACCCTAACGCCCAAAAGGACAAGCTACACGCCTGCAAGGTAGGGAAGATTGAGGTTAGAAGTGGTGTCATTTTATCACGCGTTGATTTTTGGTATTTAGCCTTCAGCTCATAGTTTATGGCTCGCAATTATGAAGTACACTTGCTTAAAAAGCAGCTTTTTTTGAGGTAATAGTATAAATACAATTTTAAAATAATTATTCACTGAGAGCGTATGAGAATAAGATGGCTTAAGTAGTGCTTGAACGGAATTTGGCTTTTAAAAACCATTTATGAAAAACACAGTTCACTATTCATTCTTAACATTGTCCTTGCTCCTATCCTTGAATATCACTGCCCAGGAGATCAGTGGCAACGATGCACAGGAAAATCTATTTAAAATTGGAGGCCCGGATGCGACGATTGGTGTTATAAGAAAATTTGACAATCGATACGAAGGAGTTAAAGGTACTCCATTTTACTTTGATTTATGGACAAAGGGGAATTTAGAATTAGTTGATGGCCGGCGTATTGAAAATCTTCAGCTTAAATACAATGCCTATGAAGATGAATTACTTATGAACAAACCAAGGGAGGGCGCTATTTATCTGCAAAAAGAAATCATCAAAGCGTTCTCATTAATTGATACTAAAACAAATACCGAAGTCATATTTGTAAAGTATAGACATCCAAAAAAAGAAACAGAGTTTAAGTTTTACAGATTAATTTATGATGGAACAATTACTTTATTTGAGGTTTTAAAGGTCGTGTTTGAAGAAGCAGATTTCCATGGAGGATACTCTAAAGACAAGCGGTTTGATGAATTTAAAAAGTATTCGATATACTATTATTACACCGATTCTGATCCTCATCCCAAAAAACTTAAAACATCTCCTTCCGGAGTTTCAAAAATCTTCCCCAATCAAAACACTGAAATAAAAGTATATATCGCAGAACAAAATCTCGACTGTAAAAATGAAAGCGACCTTGAAAAAGTTTTCGAATATTACCAACAAATGCAATAGCCTCTTTTAACTCATGGTTCGTAATAATATGAGCTAAGAAAATAATAATATTAAACAGTATCGTTTTATATGAGGATAAGTAATCATCTGTCATTAAAAATACATTTCAATATCATTTATTAAAGAATCTCTTGCTATTTTTGCGAAAAATGTAGTCGAGAGTTTTGTTACGCCAATACTTTTTTAAACTAATTTGATCAAATGCATATTGCCAAATTTCATAATTTCTTTATAGAGCTAATTATAACCTTGATTGTATATTCATCAATCATATCTACATCATTTGGAAATTCTTATACGTTTAATAATAAACTTCATACCATTGATACCCTGGATGAAAGAGCTAATATGATGTTCAGGGTAAGTTATGGTAAGTTAAATTCATTAGATGTCAAAAATCACCCGGCTTATAAAAAACAAGCAGAAAAATTCTTATTTAAAACGACTACTAAATTGCCTGAGGGATTCCTTTTTTCAATTGAAGGAATGCTTACCTGGTCCCCAACCTCAATCCAATTTAATAAACTAAAAGAACAAACTCTTCTTGTAGAATTCTATGCTCATGCACCTTCTGACAATTATATCATTGGGCAAATAAGGGTTATTGGTCAGGGAGACGTTGTCACAGAAAACGAAGTTGCTCCATCTGATAGTTCAAATGTCACTACTGTTATTATTGCCGAACCTTCACAAATAGATGAAGAGTCCGAATTTATTCCAATATCCATTCAAATCCCATCTACTAAAAATTGGGATGCAAAAAAGGAAGGTGAATCATTTTCTTTCAAATTTGAAGCTACCGGGGGATCCGGCGATTATAAATTTGAATTGCTTGAACCCGATTATTTAATGGGAAACCTGGATCAGTATGGCAATTTTAATTGGACACCCGATTTTGATATTACCTCGCGCAATGAAATTATCAAGACACTTCTCATTACAATCAAGGCATTTGATACTGAAGGAAAGGATGACATTAAAACGGTTCCTATTTATATAGAACATGTAAACAGACCTCCTGTGGTAAGTGAACTTCCCACTTTTTATATTCAGTTTAATCGTCAAAACACCTATCAACTCAACAAAGCAGGCCTTGCATATGATCCGGATGGAGATTCGATCATCTTTAAACCGGTATTAAAAGAACTTCCACAGCGCATGACGTTAAATAAAAAAGGAGATATCAATTGGAAACCCTCCAGAAAACAGTTCAATTTTTTGAGTAGTAATCCGCTTTACTTATCGTTTACGGTAGAAGATTATCCGGAAGGTGCAAAAACCATAGGTCAGATAAGAATTGAAGTTTCCCAGGATGATCTTCCTCCTCAGATAACCATGATACCTAATAAGGAAAAATATGAACTTAGCGAAAATGAAGAATTGCAATTGAATTTTTTCATTACAGATCCAAATGGCGATGATGACCTTCTTTCATTTGGTTTTGTTTCAGAAAATGGTGAAATAAATGACGAAGCGCTTGCAAAAAAGAAAAATGGGCAATATGAATTTAACTGGATTCCAGGTTATGATTTTATCGAGGAAGAAGGTGCCAACGAAGAATTTAGTATTAATTTCTTTGCCATTGACAAAGAGAGTAACCGATCGGAAAAAGTCATACAAGTGACTGTAGAAGATACTGAAAACCTTCTTGAAAAAGATCGCATTTTATATGATCAATACAGAACCGTTTTGGAGCGTTCCTGGGATATGATCATACAATTGCAGGAAAAGGAAAATCAATTTAATAAGGAATATAAAGTTGCGAAAAAAGGCAAGAAAAACAGGTCCATCATTACCGCCGGATTGGGTGGGCTAACCGGCCTGGCAACCATTATTGAGGGTGACGCTCAAAAATGGGTGACCGGCCTGGGCGGTACTGCCACCGCCACACTAGGCACATTGGAAGCCGGTAATGTAATTGGTGTCCCTCCTTCTGATATCATGCAAAAGCTAAGCTATGTTTCACAAAAAAGAAACGATTTAGTTGTATATGGGAATGTTTTTGCGAGTAAATATGCTTTGCCATTAAGCAGGCGTGCCGGTTCTTTTCAAAGTGATCTCAGAAGCTTATCTATTAATCTCAATCTAAAAGACATTGCTAAACTCGAGCTTGATTCTACATGGGAAAATAGTAAAAAACCGTCTGATAAAAATATTAAAAAAGAGTTCAAAGATTTCAATCCTGATCCTAGATTTTCGAAAGATTATAAGTAATAGACTGAATAATTTGAGTTAATTGTCTGGTTAAAATTCTGAGTTGAACGAGAAAAGTACATTCGAATCAATGGATTCGCCACAAATATATTGGAACAGAAAATTTGACAAACATCGGTTACCTGAATTCCCACTTCTGCCACCCAGCTTCGGTCTTTGGAATCGGCAAGATGCACAAAAATTTCATTTATACTTCATTTGTCAGTCACTCGTGGAGGGTTCTCAGGTTTCAACTGTTAAACAAAAATCACTGTAATAATTCTTCATTAAGCCATCTAACACATCTCCACAAATCTAAAAACATCATAAACCTTAACAGAATTAGCAACTCCTGAAAATTATTGATACTTATCAAGGAGGTAGAAATCACCACCTACCTGACAGCGAACCGGGCATAATCATTGAGGTTGAATTCAAAAATCGTTTCTAAAAATTTAATTTTCCTGGCAATTTGGTTGAATGCGCTGGTTGTCAACGCCTTACGACTTAACGGAGAGTACTCATGGATTATTCGAGGTTAGAACTTAAGAAAAACTAATCTATTAATTTCATAATTATTTGTTATGCTTCATTCCGTTTACTGGAATAAAAATTGACAAGTTAGTTATTAATGATTACTTTGAGCCGAATACTCATAGCAATTATTTATTTTAAACAATTAACAATGCAAGGAACAGTAAAATTCTTTAATGAGAACAAAGGTTTTGGATTCATTAAACCAGACGATTCAGGTGAAGATATCTTCGTACATTCATCCGGACTTATTGACAAAATTCGTGAAAACGACCATGTTGAGTACGATGTGGAAAGAGGCCAGAAAGGTATGAACGCAGTGAACGTAAAGATAGTGGACTAATTTTTATTAGTTTATTACGTTTTATGAAAGCCATCTTTACGATGGTTTTTTACTTTTACATAAAACCTGGATATTTCAGGTTATGTTTATCAGAGCAGTTTTAATAAAAAATTTAACGGTCACAGACAAGTTAAACCAATTACAAAATAATTCACTCCAAAAAGTTAACCCTACCACCACGTATTCTGTCCTGGATTCATATCTACTACATAACAGACAATCATATAAAGAAACTCAGGGTAAAAGGATCGATAAATTCGCTCCACTTGAAGCGGCATTAAAAGAGATCAGCGCGAAGTTTGAATTGTAGGTTGTGTTTTATTATTGGGTATCACACTATAAAATCAGCTCAGAGACACATATTTAAGTTAAGTTAAAAAGGGTGCCCATTTGAAAACAGGAATCTCGGTGTCCAACTTAAGAATAATGAGAGGTAAAATTATAGAACCCTATACAAAACCCTATACAACCAGGGAATAGAAATAAAAAAAACCACTTAATTTACACTAAGCGGCTATTAAAAGCGGTCTGGACGAGACTGTTTTATATATTGAACATCAGTAACTTATGTATATTTGTCACCTTTTTATCACCTTATTTCCTAGGCCCTACTGGACTCGGACTTTCGATCCTTTTAAAAGTAATCATTTCCTTGGTTGTTACTTTAGACATGATAAAGGCCAGGAAAAATAGATTAAAACAAAACAGATTAATAGAATGCTGTGAAAACAAGTAAATCCAACTTCAAATCAAGTTATAAAAACATTGAATATGATAAAATAATATTAATGATCAATTGAGCATTTTCAAGCGATCGACCTCTAGTAGTCATTTATGCTACTATTCAATTTATCCCAAATTTGGGACATGGAATTATGAATTCATTTTATAAGGTGCAATGCAGGTATGCTTGTTCCCCAACAGGTACCACAGGAGGTTCCTCAGATTGCAGTAGTCCGGTTTGGGCAACTCCAGGAATTAAATATCCTATAGAAAGAGCGAGCAATAATGATAATATTTTCATCATTCAGGTTTTAATGATTACATTGTTTTCTTATCTATTCAAAAAGTAGATGTCTTGTAAATTTTTTATTTAGCGACCGCTTCCACAGTTATATGATTCTAAAAACCAACCGATATGAGACTTCAGAAAAAAGCAAAAAATTTAGGATAAAGATAAGTGATACTTTTTAACAGTTCAAGGTGTCTCAATTTCTTCTTTTTGAATTGTTATTGGCTATAATCCCTAACTTGCTTATTCAAGAAATACAGAAAAAATACAAAATCAGATTGCTTATTATAAATTATTAAAACTGTACATCATTTAGATAGATATACCGTGGTACAATACAAACAGATTATGAAAACTAATTACATAAGTCTCCTGATTTCCCTGATTTTATCATTTCAGGCCGGCGCTCAGGATTATCCATTTCAAAACACAGGTCTTTCTGATGATGAACGACTGGATAATCTGATCTCATTAATGACACTGGAAGAGAAGATTGACCATCTCTCACCATGGCTAAGAGGAATACCAAGACTGGGGATTAAAGGA
>DAOVVI010000197.1 GCA_030637245.1 Cyclobacteriaceae bacterium | reverse complement strand
TTCGTCAAAATAGAAATTCTATTTTAAAAATTAAATAAAAAGTAGAAATAACTCTTGAGAATATTGATTTTATATGAAATATAAATCATTTTAGATTCCTAAATATTACTTTTTACTTTAATAAAGTAGCACAAAATGGATTTTTTTAATTATGAGTAAAGTTGTTTTAGTTACAGGAGCATCTTCAGGTATTGGTCTTGCAATTGCAAATTATCTTTCTTCAAAAGGTTACATAGTTTATGGTGGCAGCCGTTCAGCTCCTGAAAATAAAAATTTCAATGTGATAAAGTTGGATGTCACAAGTGATGAAAATGTCAGCGAGGCAGTCCAACACATTTTAGATAAAAGCGGACAGATAGATGTACTGATTAATAATGCCGGAGTGGGATCGGCAGGCGCTGTTGAAAAGACGCCTGTTGAGGATATAAAGAAGTCTTTTGAAGTGAATTGCTTTGGTGTTATACGAGTTTCTCAAATGGTAATCCCGCATATGAGAGCGCAGAAATATGGACGCATTATCAATATGAGCACACTTGGTTCTACCATAGGTTTGCCGTTCCGTGCCTTCTACTGTGCAAGTAAAGGCGCTATGGATTTGGTCACCGAGGCGTTAAGATTAGAAGTAGAAAAATACGGAATCCAGGCTTGTACCATTCATCCGGGAGAGGTAAAGACTGAAATTGGCAGTCACAGAATTGTCTCTATAAGTTACGAAGATGAGACCTACGGCAAGACGTTTAAAACTGCTTTTGAATCCTTGGATGCGTCAGTTGATCATGGGAAAGATCCTGAATTATTTGGCCCGCTTGTAGAAAAAATAATTAATTCCAAAAAAGTAAAAAGAAACTATTATATAGGTTCATTTAATGAAAAATTAGGGTTTAACCTAAAAAAATTCCTTCCTTACTACCTTTATGAGAAGATATTAAGAGCGTATTTTAAAGCTGGAGATTAAATCCAGTTTGTTACTCCAAAACCTCAACTACAACCGGTGAGGCAATTCTATCTGCAAAGTCAGAAAGATATGTATCAAAGCCACCGGGAAGTTTGAATTGATTACTTTTTTTCCATGCAAATCCTGCATAATAGGTTACTTCAGGCGCTTGCTCACACACTATAAGTAGATTACTCAGGTCTTGTTCATCGACCCGGTGATCAATAAATTCTTTTATAATTGATGGATCCACAACTATTGCAGTGGACAGCTCAGAACCATCGTGTGGTTCTAAATATCTGAACCAGCCTTGTTCAACATCAGTTAATACTTCTCCGGCCTTGTCGTGTAAAGTGATGCCTAAAGTGATGTTGGGTAGCTCACTATAGTTACCAAGTAACAATGTATTCTTAAATAGGTTAGTGCCGAGGTCAATGGAAATTTGTTTAATTTCTTTCACATTTAATCCGTCCGCATCCCATGAACCGTAATTCAATTCAAAAATAGTTCTGATCGGACCATTTGCAATAATTTTCCAACTTTCATAGTTTTTAGAAGTGGATAAGGTGCCATCTTTCCAAATCCCGATACCTCCGGTCCCTCTGCTGGGTCCTACATGGTAGTTATCCAATCCTTCGCCATGATCTTTATGATACGATTTTCCTTCCTCCAGATCCTGTTTGTACCATTTGTCAATGATGGGATAATCAACCCTTTTTAGCCAGCAATCTATTCCACTGGACAATGTGCCTCCCGGTTTTCCTGATTCAGTTATGGCCTGGGCTTCTGGTCCATAGGTTCTAAAAGCAACCTTGTCATTTTCCCAGGCAAAATCATCGATTCTTTCCGGAACGAACCGGGCATATGTGCTGATTTTTGATTTAGGCAATTCCAATTTTCCTTCTATACCTTCGATATGAAAGTGTTTGTGTTCATTGGGTTGAAAATCACTTTGGAATATCAATTGATCTGGAATTTTATCTCCATTCAGATCAATTAATTGACTTAATAATATTTGATCATTATTTCCATCCTTTATTACTATCTGCTCTGGTGAAAATTTTGAAAGTAATTTGGGTAGCTGTTTTAAATCAACTTCAATGGTTTCGCTTTTTCGATCTTTATCCAAATTGTTGGTTACATTTAATTCAACAACTGACGAGCTTGGCGAACAGGCAAAAAATATTGAGATAGAAAAGCAAATAATAAGTATTCTTTCTGAGATCATGATGGTGGTGTTTATTTATTTAAAAAAATTAATGAATCACAAATGATGATTCCATAATTTGAATATAGCAAATTAATTTTTCGGATATAAAAAAAGCCGGCATAACCGGCTTAAATTCATTAAAAAATCCACCCTTTTATCTAAAAATATCTTCAACTTCTTTTTCGTTCTTGGCTTTGAAGGACCTGTTACCACCGATTACCCAGTGCAGACCAAGTTGTACACCGACCAGAAGATTGGCCCGGTTGCTAAAAATGCTGGTGATATCAGCATCACCAATAAAATCGATCAGATCCTGATTTCTCATGTCTGTAAAGCTGTAATTTGCACGTACATTTGCAGAAATATAAAAGTGCTTTAACAAATCTATATCCATCCCAAATCCAAACGCAAGTTGTATTTCCTTATCCTTAAATTTCTGTATCTCTGATTCTACCTCACTGTTCATCAGAGTCATTATAGAATTTTCGGGCATATTAAATTGATCTGGATTTTCCATATCCTGAAAATACTCTAATGGGATTTCAAGTTCGTTACTACTTGGTGGAGTTATCTCTCCATTTAACAAAGCCTCTTGATAAGCAACAGGAATATCGGTCTGACTACCAACTAATACTGTAGTAGCATCTAAAGGAATATCGCCTCCTTCAGCAAGATTGATATTTGCATCCTGGATAAATTTTAACGTTTCGGAGCCACTGCTTAATAAAGACAATTGTGGGCCAGCCTGAAAATTGAATCGTGCTGCATTATTGCTACGGCTCATCATTTTCATTAGCAATGGAATTTGAATATAGCTCAAATCAATGTTTCGTTCTGCGATCATATTTTGTACATTCTGAGCAGTTTCAATCATTTGATAAATCTGGCCTTGCGCTGCTTTTATTGATTCCAGCTGCAATCCAAATCGATTTGTAAAATCAACACCAAATGAGGCGCCAATAGGAGCCCATTCGTAATTGGCCTTAGCCGTATATCGAGGATCTTCAGAAAGTCCTTTATCTAATACATATGTAGAATTGAATCCGGAGGTAAGCCCCAAATGTATTCTTGGTTGGGCTATAGCAGAACTTGCACATAGAACCAAAATTATTATTTTAATGCCTGTTTTCATGATTTTAAAGTATGTAGTTACAACTATTAAGTCAGTTATATTTTTGAAATTTATACCTTGAAGACGCGAATTGTAAATAGCTGATTTAGTTCTGGTTACATAGTTTTCTTACATGAGTAAAAATTTATGAGTTAAAGTAAGTTCATGGATGGTACGGCCTTTTTATAAAGTGAAAATCTAAAACCGGTTATTCCCTGATGATTATTCAAATCGATTGAGTTATTTGCATTATGAACAGTGATTTTAAGAATGAGATAATTGATTATATAAAGTCGGTTTGTAAAATGAATGAATTTGTGCTGGATAAAGAGATATCAAATGGTGTCCGGGCTGACGTCTTTTTTCCTGATTTGAATTGTGCAATAATTTTCTATTCAATTTCAGCTACAGGAAACGAACAAAAAGTTCGATTATGTAATATAAAACAATCTATTAAACTCGTTCATCTCTGGGAAGATCAATGGGTTTTCCATGAAGAAAAGATACGTTCAAAAATCAAGTCGCTCCTTGGAGTTACACGAAGAATTCATGGACGGGAGACGAATTTGATCCCAATTGATAACAAGCAGTTAATGGATTTTCTGGAAGTAAATCATTTAAATGTACCGATCAAGGCAAAGTATAAATATGGGTTACTAAAGGACAGGGAACTTGTGGCAGTGATGTCATTTAGCAAAAGCAGGCAAATTGTCAGGAAAAAGGTTGTCTTTAATTCTTTTGAATTATTGAGATTTTGTAACAAGTTGGATGTAACGGTAGTTGGTGGATTTAGTAAGCTATTGCATCACTTCATCAAATCCCAAGACCCTGATGATGTTATGACCTATGTCGATTGTGATTGGTCTGATGGTCAATCTTTTCTGTCAATGGGATTTGAATATTTGGAAAGAATGTCGGTTTTGGAGTTTTGGCTAAATATCAAAACAGGAGAGCGGGAGTATCCGCATCTGGTCCTTAAAAAGCCTGCTTACCCTGCCTCGCCGGCAGGCGGGCGGACAGGCAGGCATGAAAAATCCATGTCTGATTATACTGGTGAAACTGAAAAAGCTATATTCCTTGAAAAATTGGGATATATACAGGTTTATAATTCCGGTAGTTATAAATGTATCCTCAAGAGAAAGTAAAGCAGCATGATAGAATTGAAGATTGATGGGAAAGATTGAGAAGAGATTGATAGAATGCGAAAATGAAAGAATGGTAGAATGTATAAAAAATAAAGCAATAATATTACCCGAAATGAACTATGTAAAACGTTTCCTCATTTAAGCATTTCTATTTTCCAGCTAACTCAGGGTGGTCATTTTTAATCACTTGCCGTATTTCTTCATCAAATTTCGCGAGGTATAGAGTTTTAGCTTCAGCAAGAGCTTCAATAGTTAGCCCTTTGGCGCCTCTGAAATCGGTTTTATACAAATTAGCATTTGTAAAGTCTGCTCCGGTTAGATATGCTCCCTGAAGATTGGCCTCCATTAAAAATGCATTTCTAAAATCAGCTTTGATAAGAAATGCTTTTTCAAAGTCTGCTTTTATCAGGTACGTATCCTTGAAAATTGCACCGTTGGCATAGGCTTTTCTCAGTAATGATTGATTCATGTTGCAATTTTCAAAATTTGTCTGGTTCAATCGTGCACCTTCAAGATTAACGTCGATAAGTACTGAATTAAAGATGTTGGCATAATTCAAATTTGCGCCTGGCAATTTCACATAATTCAGATTGGTTTTCACCAAATAGGAATGAGCAAGGTTAATATTATATAATTTATGGCGATTAAGTCTTTTAATATTTCCAACGGTTCTGAATGCAGCTTCTTCAGATTCCCACAAACGAAAGTCATC
>DAOVVI010000213.1 GCA_030637245.1 Cyclobacteriaceae bacterium | reverse complement strand
GGAAATGTGGTAGAAGATGATAAAATGCCTCTATTTTCAGGAGGTGTAAAACATGGAAACACCCTTTACATTGCTGGCAAAGGAGCACATTTTGAGGGAGACATAAAGGCTCACACAGATCATGTTCTAAAGGAGTTGGAGAAGGAATTGGTAAAGAATGGATCTTCTATGGAACAAGTGTTGAAAGTGAATGTCTATTTGCACGATTTGGAAGATTATCTTGGAATGAATGAGGTGTATAGGGGCCGGTTCGGCAAGAATCCACCCGTAAGAACTACAGTGGCTGTTTATGGCGGAGTACCAGGTGATTCACTTGTAGAAATAGATTGTATTGCTGCAGTGGATTAGAAACGATAAAAGTAATTCAATTACAATTTGTAGAAGTGACTTGATATTTTATATAACTTTTTATTGATATGATTACTCGAAGAGTATTACTGAAAAAGCTGACCGGATTGCCCTTGGTGGGCGGTTTGTTTGGCGCTGGAGTTTTTACGCATAATTCTGCTTTGGCCTATCCGCAACGCCGGGATTATTTTAAAGAGCTGGGTGTTCGGACATTTATCAATGCAGCTGGAACCTATACCTTCATGACGGGATGCCTCATGCGTCCGGAGGTACTGGAGGCTTACAATTACGCAAGCAATGAGTTTGTTATCCTTGATGATCTTCAGGACAAAGTTGGTGAAAGGATTGCTTCCCTGTTACACTGCGAGGCTGCTACCATAACATCGGGTGCGGCTTCTGCAATTACCTTAGGTACGGCTGGAATACTATCTGGTATGGATGGGGAAAAAGTGATACAAATCCCGGATTTAACAGGCATGAAAAGTGAGGTGATTATGCAGAAATCACATCGTATAGGATATGCCCATGCCATTAGAAATTGCGGGGTAAAAATTGTTGAAATTGAAACTAGAAAGGAACTGGAAAAAGCCATTAATAAAAAAACGGCAATGTTGTGGTTTTTTAACGGTAATAACTTTGTCGGAGAGATCAGGGATGAAGAATTCGTTGAAATTGCCCGAAAACATGGAATTCCAACCTTTAATGATTGTGCTGCCGATGTGCCGCCTGTTGAAAATCTATGGAAGTACACGGATATGGGCTTTGACCTGGTTACCTTTTCAGGAGGTAAAGGGCTAAGGGGGCCGCAAAGTGGCGGATTATTGCTTGGTAAAAAGAAATATATACAAGCAGCCCGGCTTCATGCAGCGCCACGGGGAAACACAGTTGGAAGAGGGATGAAAGTGAATAAGGAAGAAGTTCTGGGTATGCTGGCTACGGTGGAATCTTATCTGTCACGCGATCACAAAAAGGACTGGGCATTATGGGAGATGCAGATTAAAATGATCCATGATGCAGCAGCATCAGTACCAGGAGTAGTACCGGAAATTCATGTTCCCAAGGTGGCAAATCATGTTCCCTCGTTACGACTTTCATGGGATCAGGATAAAATTAAAATGACGCCTGAAGATTTGAGGCAAAAGCTTCGGGAAGGGCATCCCTCAATTGAGACAATAGGTGGTTCTGATGCTGTGGGTATTACCACTTGGATGATGCAGCCAGGCCAGGAAAGAATAGTAGCAAGCCGGATTAAGGAAATCCTGGAGACAGGTTGATCTGATTTGCCTGGTTAATAAATTGAGGAGAAATTTATTAATCTGTTTTACTATTCTTCAGGAAAGCTTTACAAAACCACTTAAAAATATGTAATTCCGTCATTTCGAGATTTAACATATTTTCGAAATTCACAGAATGGCAATGATAATAATAAATTAGTTGTCTCATTGGAGTCTTCCGAATGGAGACCCTTCTGTGACGCTTTTTTAGAAACACATCATTGGTAGGAGAGAGAAAATTTTATTTTAAACACATATAGATTGATACTTCCAATAAATCTGGATCGCAAAGTTGAGCCTGGGGGTACTAACCTTATTCTAATAAATATTTTATTAGTCTCATTCACCATTGGTTTCTATCTTCTGGTGTTTCTGCTAAAAGCATCAATGAAATAATGAAGTTGAAGAAATCTCGAATCCATATAGAGAATGGTAACAGGATATAAAAAAAACTTTAAACCGGTAAAATTCATGAAGAACTATTTTTATTATTTAGCGATTGTATTTATAACTTTGAATTCCTGTGAAATTTCTTTCCGAGAAACTCCGGGGAAAGATGGAAAATTCAATGTGCTTTTTATAGCAGTTGATGATTTAAGGAATGAATTAAACTGCTACGGAGCTACCCACATTCATTCTCCAAATTTTGACAGGTTAGCTTCCGAAGGTATAGTTTTTAACAATGCCTACTGCATGCAGGCTGTATGTGCACCCTCCAGGAATAGCATGATGACCGGTTTGCGGCCGGATGCAATTGGCATCTATGATCTTTATACTTTTTTCCGTAAAAAAATCCCTCATGTCGTAACACTCCCACAGTACTTTAAAAATCACGACTATCACTGTGAAGGTATGGGGAAAATTTACCATACAGGTCATGGAAATCAGGATGATTCTCTATCCTGGAGCATTCCCCATTGGCGTCCTAATAAGGAAATTGCCCGGTTGGAAAAAATTACCAGGGGCGATACTGTGGGTCTGGAACGAGACTTTCCCACAATTGCCGGTAAAAAATTACCATGGTATAGCAGCAGGGCTGCAGAACAGGATATGACAGACGCCATGATTGCAACGCATGCTGTGCAGCGATTGAAGGCATTAAAGGACAGCACTTTTTTTCTGGCTGTAGGTTTTGTAAAACCTCACCTGCCCTTTGTGGCCCCTGAAAAGTATTGGGAATTGTATGATCCGGATAAAATTGAAATACCATCAGCGAAACCACCGCAGGATATGCCTTCAGTTGCATTACATAATTTTGGTGAATTGCGAAAGTATCATGACATACAATCCAAAGGATTATTGAATGAAGTGCAGTCCAGAAATCTTATACATGGCTATTATGCCTGTGTCAGTTACATTGATGCTCAACTGGGCAGGATACTCGATGCGTTGAAAGAAAATGGTTTGGAGGAAAATACAATTGTGGTCTTGTGGGGAGATCATGGATGGAAACTTGGCGATTATGGCTCCTGGTGTAAGCACACCAATTTTGAAATGGATACACGGGCTCCATTGTTAATCAAAGTTCCGGATAAGCAACAAAAAGGGGCTAAAACAGAAGCATTGGTGGAATTCATTGATGTTTACCCAACCTTATGTGAATTGGCAGGCTTGCCGCAACCTGAACATTTGCAAGGCACAAGCCTGGTCCCGGTAATTGAAAATCCTGATTCGACTGTGAAAAAAGTAGCTTTTTCACAATATCCTAGGGGTAAATCGCTCGGATACGACAGGAAAAATGAAATTATGGGTTATAGCATAAGGACAGGGAAGTATCGGTTCACCAGATGGCAGCTTTATGAAAAACCGGATAGTGTTATCGCCAGCGAATTGTATGATTTGTCTAAAGGACGCATTGCGATACGGAACCTGGCAAGGGATCAGGATTATAAATCCGTGGTTCAAGATTTGAATGAAGTCATGGATCTAGAGCTGAGGAGGCATAAGGAGGAACAAAACCGGATATATCCATTATACACAAATTAAGCCCGTCTGCCGAGGCAGGTAACACACTATAATCCAATCTGTTCATGTTTAGAAAATGTGGCAGTTTAAATTGTGCATTGACAATTCAAATAGTGTCTTGGAACTAATTTTAACCGGTCAATATAATTTCTGCTTTCCCTATAATCCATATTGTGAAACGGATGATATTCCAAATATCGGCGCGAGTATCGCTCCCAGGATCATAGCGATGACAAAGTACACGACCAACAGTACAATGATTGTAACAATGATATATGGCATACGTTGTTGGTCAGGTGTTTTTTTCAAAACGGGAAGACCGAGAAAAAGGAGATAAAAGCCGTAAAGTCCAAAAAGAGCCCCAATCCATGAAATAGCTGGTATAATGGCCAATAATGCTCCCAGAAGTGCCGGAGTATTTGAATAGGCAACCAATTGTGCTGTTTTATTTATATCCTTTTCACTTTTGAATGTTGGTGCCAGCATGTCAACCACATAGGTGGTGATGTAAAATCCTAGCACTAAAGCAAGTAAGCTGATGACGGCCTGATTAAGTCCAAAAGCCACGGTGCCGCCAACTTTTACACCAAGTACAGTAGTTCCAATCATAGCGCTGCCGATAAAGGTAGCTATGGCTCCGGCTATCCCCAGTGGTAATAAATAACTTTTCAGTAATGAAGCCGGTGTATCAGATTCCTGATCAATAATGCCCCACTCAACATTTGGGGTTACGATGATATTTTTTATTCTATCTATTAAAGTCATAAGTTATAAATTTTCAAATAATTTATGCATAGTCCTCGGTTTTAGCAAGCAACATCGTAAGAGATATTTCAAAATGAGAATAATTAACTATAGCAGTAGCTAAATGATCCTTTTTATCATGAAGAAATAATTGAAGAGATGAATACTTGATGTGTATGGTATGCATATCAAAAACACCAGGTTATTCGGCTCACTGTTTAAAGTTTCCGGACATCAAGTAATTCCCAAACTTTTGTCGTGTGAATTTGAAAGGTTGCAATTTCTAAAAATGAATTGTAGTCGCAAAAGGCATTATATATGTGTTTCTGTTAAATGTTATCGAGCACATTTTTATGTGCTCGATAACATAATGTTTTATTATCTTTGATTTGAAATCGATTCTATGCACTTTTGCACGGCGATATTGCAGAAATACAGAAGTTGGATATTAAAAGATTTTCGTGAGTAATTATTTAGAAAAAAAGCCGTCCATTGTCGTGTTGGCGGCAGGATTGGGTTCAAGATATGGAAGCCTGAAGCAGATTGACCAGTTTGGCCCCTCTGGGGAAACCATCATTGATTATTCAAT
>DAOVVI010000318.1 GCA_030637245.1 Cyclobacteriaceae bacterium | reverse complement strand
AGCAATAGCTGCGTGAGCATGGTCTGCTGTAGCCACAACTACGGCATCAATATCCTTATCCATTTCTTCATACATCTTGCGCCAGTCCCAATATTTTTTTGCTTTTGGGTACGCATCAAATGTTCTTTTGGCATATTTCCAGTCAACATCGCAAAGGGCAACAATATTTTGGCCTTTGATATGGTCAAGGTTAGCTTTTCCCATACCACCAATCCCTACGCCTGCAATATTTAGCATGTCGCTGGGAGCGGTATAGCCAACACCGCCGAGTACGTGCCTTGGCACAATAGATATGCCTGCAGCAGCAGCCATTGATCCTCCAATGAACTTCCTTCTGGAAATTCCTGATTTTCCTTTATTTTTCATAATTGTATATTTGATTAGATAAAAAAACCGATTTATTAGTTATTGTAAAATTAAAAATTTATTGCACAAATTCTGACTTGATCTAACTAATCAAAGCTAATTTTTATACTTTCTAAAGTAGGTCGCTCCCTATTGTCCAACTCAACAAAGAAATAGTTCATTTTAACAGCATTCTTTAATGCGCCAATCAGGTCTTTTCTTTTATTTCTTCAAATTACACTACCTCTACACCTTCATTGAGTTGATCCATGAATAATTGTCTGTATGGCTCAATATAAAAGTTATGCAATTTAGTATTTTGATATTCAGATAAAAGAGTTTAATCCGAATTTGGTACATGCTATTCCCAATTGTCATCAAAAATATTCCTGTAAATGTCAGTTGGCATCAATACAAGACATTGGCTTTTCAGGTAAAGTGACAAAGTAGAGCTATTTAGAAATAACAATTGTATTATTTTTTATATATTTAGCGGCCAATTGAAATGCGATTTTTAAAAAGTGATGTTGATATTGAGTTTAAAAATTCAACATTTTTAGTTAGAGTTACTGGTTAAAGCATTCATTGACCCAAAAATTTTAAACAGCGAATCATTAGAATAATTAAACCTAAACAAAATGACAGAACAAAAACAAAATAGATCATTAGTTATTGTGATTGCAGCAATCGCATCTACAGGAGGATTGCTGTTTGGATTTGACACGGGTGTGATTTCTGGCGCCTTACCCTTTCTTAAGGAAAGTTGGGATCTCACTACTGGACAACAAGAGATAATTACAACCGCAGTACTGGTTGGAGCTGTAATTGGCGCCCTTGGCTCTGGTAGAATAACGGATATTGTAGGCCGGAAAAAAGTGATTTTGGTTACTTCAATAATTTTTGCACTTGGTTCGATATTAACAGGGGCGGCTTCATCGATGTGGTTTTTGGCCGCCAGTAGAGTAATATTAGGAATTGCGATAGGTATTTCTTCCTTTGCTGTACCACTGTATATTTCGGAGATTTCGCCGGTAAAGGCTCGTGGGGCATTGGTTTCTTCTTTTCAATTAATGATCACAATCGGGATTGTCGCGTCTTATTTCAGCGATCTTTATTTTGCAGATGAATCAAACCCGTTTTCATGGAGATGGATGTTTTATGTTGGCGTTTTCCCTGCTATAATTCTATTTACTGGAATGATCTTTTTGCCTGAAACCCCAAGGTTTTTAATTGGAAAAGGAAAGGACGAGGAGGGAAAAAAGGTTCTTGAAAAAGTTGAAGACCCAGCCCTGGTCGAAGAAGCGTTCGCCAAAATAAAAGAAGAGATTGCTCTGGATCAGGAATCCGTTGGATTTAAAGAATTGTTCAGCAAAACATGGAGAACTCCTCTGTTTATAGCAATTGGCATTATGTTCGTACAGCAGTTTGTAGGAATTAATACTGTGATTTACTACGCGCCGACCCTTTTCATAATTGCCGGATTTGAAGGCGCAAGAGCGGCTATTGTTGCTACAATAAGTGTCGGAATTGTTAATGTGGCCTCAACTGTGGTGGCCATGTTCTTAATTGATAAGATTGGCAGAAGAAAGCTTTATTTTATTGGTGTGACTGGAATCATGATTTCTCTTACAGCTTTGGGAATGTTCTTCTTTATGAAGGATGATCTTGGAGATAACCTCCGTTGGGTAATTGTCGGTACAGTGTTAATTTACATTGTTTTCTTTGCTATCAGCTTAGGCCCGCTTGGATGGTTGATCATTTCCGAAATATTCCCATTGAAAATACGAGGTGTGGGTATGAGCGTTGGCGCACTTTCTAATTGGTTCTTTAATGGAATTGTTGCATTTACATTCTTAAAACTTGCCTGGTTGTTTACAGATAGTGGTTCTGGAATTTTAAAAGGAACTAAAGAAATCATTGTTGATAAAGCGGAAGCTTTACAATATATTGCTACTGAATTTGGGAATAATGCAAAAAACTATAAATGGGATGAAGTAACACATGAAATAATTGAGACAATGCCCAATCCTGCCGGAGCATTTTTACTTTATGCAGGTATTGCCATAATAGGAATAATTTGGGGTATGAAATATATTCCAGAGACAAAGGGTATTTCATTAGAGCAAATCGAAGAACATTGGAGGCAGGGTAAGGCACCTAATGAATTGAAATAAAAAAAATAATTTTCCTTGATAAACTAAAAGCCCCTCAATGAGGGGCTTTTTAATTATACCTGCATGATGAACTTAAGGTTTGATAAGCTCTTTTATTTCATGTTGAATACTCTGGGTTTTATCCAGTGTATATGCATTATGGAGCAATACATGAAATTCTTCATTTGTAATGGTTGTTTTATATACCCTTTTCATTCGCTGAAAATTCAACCTCGTGAAATTTATCAATTTTTCACTTTGATCATTCCCCGATGTTTTCCCTTCTGCTACATGGGCTTTAATTAATTCGAAATATGTCTCATAACTCAAGGCTCTTTAGAACGCAGACTTGGTGATTATTTGATTTTCCAGTACCTTCCTCATATATTTATTTTTAAGCTATCTAACTGTATTGAATATTTAAGGTTTTTTAAAAAATTAATATAATTTTCACAATCTTAATTTTCTCCTGACTTATTCAGGCTATAAATAAACACACCAAAAACTATGGAAAATATTAACAGGCGAGACTTTTTCAAAAAGGGGGCTATTGCTACCGCTGCCGGAGCAACTCTTGGAATGAGTTGTGACACTGATGTAAAGAAAGGAAATTCTGAATCGGCGATTTATTCGGAAAACCATCCAATGAAAGACGGGCTTCATTCCCGCAATTTTAATCAATCCTATCATGGTCCTTTTCTCAATAAGGTTGCCTTTCCTCTTGGAGGGATAGGCGCCGGGATGGTATGCCTGGAAGGGAGCGGATGCATTTCTCATGTTTCTGTTCGAAATACTCCGGAAATATTTAAGGAGCCATTTATGTTTGCAGCCATTTCTATAAAAGGGAATAAAAATGTAGCCAAAGTGCTCGAAGGTCCGGTACCGGCAAATAAAATTTTTGGGAAACCAGGTACGGGGAATGGAGCCGGGCAAACTTCTTATGGTTTTCCGAGATTTAATAGTTCGTCATTTAGTGTGCAATTTCCATTCGGACGCGTTGAGTTACAGGATGACAAATTGCCCATGGATATCTCTTTAGTCGGCTGGAGTCCATTTGTACCAACCGATGAAGATAATTCCAGTTTACCGGTAGCGGCTATCGAGTATGAATTTAAGAATACTTCAAACCAGTCTATTGAAGGTGTGTTTTCTTATCACGCTTACAATTTCATGAAGATTGAGCGATCCAGTGAATTTGGAGGTAGGTATGCTGAAGGAGGCTCTATCCAAAAAATGAAAAATGGTTTCGTCCTGGCTCAAAAATGCTATAAAGATAAACCGCACTACAAAGGAGATTTTGGAATTTTTACTACAGACAAAAATGTGGTTGTAGATCACAGTTT
>DAOVVI010000538.1 GCA_030637245.1 Cyclobacteriaceae bacterium | reverse complement strand
GATGAAAAGGAAATTGAATCGTGGCAGAAATTGATCCGTATTCTTAATCACGAGGTGATGAATTCAATGATCCCGCTTTCGACCCTGACAAATGTAAACAAGACAATTTTGCAAAATGTCCACGATCAGTTTGATCTCAAATCTGATGATCAGGAAAATACTATCATGGGAAATGAGCAAATTGCCGATGTGATAAAGGGAATGGAGATCATTGAAAACCGAAGCCAGGGGATTGTTGATTTTGTGAAATCAGTGAAAAGCCTGACCAATATTTCTAAACCGAATTTTCTCAAGATCAGTATTATCGAATTGTTGAACAGGGTTTATATCCTGATGAATCCTGAATTTGAAAAGGCTACGGTGGAATTAGTTCTTCGTCTGCCTTGCAATGAAGTTTCAACAGTTGCCGACCTGGAATTACTGGAACAAGTGTTAATCAACTTATTAAAAAATGCATTGGAGGCATTGACTGAGAATCAGGGTAATAAATTGAAGAAGGTCAACCTGAGCGCCAGGTCGGCGGATGGATTAACGACCATTTCAGTGAGTGACAATGGACCGGGTATTTCATCAGAACAGATTGAAAATATATTTATTCCATTTTATACCACAAAGAAAGACGGATCAGGAATTGGTCTGGCGCTTTCAAGGCAAATCCTCCGCATGCATAAAGGCAGTCTTGACGTAAAATCTGAGGAAGGAAAAGGCGCTGTTTTTACCATTAAGTTTTAGAATCATTCAACAAAATAATAAAACATAAGATGTCCTTTTCATTCTGAAAATCTAAAGTTATGAAAAATGTTAACCTACTATTCAAAGCACTTTCTATTTGCCTATTAGTAATACAATTCCACACAACAAATGCGCAAAACCGCAGGGAAATTGGTAACATGATTTTGGAGGATGTACCGGAAATCCCTGAAGAAATCAAATCAAGAATTCAGCAGTATCAAAATACCAGGTCTGCATCTTTGGCTGATTGGCTACCCAATGATCAAGGCATCCTGATATCAACGCGTTTTGGAAATACAACTCAATTGCACACTGTAGCTCAACCCGGAGGGGCACGAAATCAAATTACTTATTTTGACGAACCGGTCCCAAATGGGCGCTTTAGCCCTGGTAAAGGACATAATGGTTTTCTTTATACCAAGGATGCGGGAGGTAACGAATTTTCGCAAATTTATTGGTACAGCATGGATAGCAGGCAGTCTGAAATGTTAAGTGATGGCGCATCGAGAAATCATGGAATCGTATGGTCAAATGATGGAAATAAGTTTGCTTTCACATCAACTCGAAGAAATAAAAAAGACAACGATATTTACCTATCGGACATGTCTTCTCCTCAAAAAGCTATCATTGCGGTTGATAAAGGAAAAGGAAACTGGTGGGTTGCTGATTGGTCCCCCGAGGATGATAAACTTTCCGTCACTCAGTATTTGTCCAAAGTTAAATCGAATTCATACATCTACGATATTACAACAGGCGAACTAAAACAAATAAATGTTGATGGTCAAGAAGCCGTTTTTATAGCTCTTGACTGGAACCAGAGCGGCAATAAACTGTATGTGATTACCAATGTTGGAGAAGAATTTAATAAGCTTGCTGAATACAATGTGGAAAGTGGTAAATATAGTTATATCACTAAGGACATCAATTGGGACATTGATGAATTTGTTGTGAATAAGGATAGAACGAAAGCTGCTTTTATAGTGAATGAAAATGGCTTTAGTCAACTTTATCTCATGGACTTGCTTTCTAATACATACAGAGAAGTCACCAATCTTTCTATCGGCCAAATCAGTGGCTTGAAATTTCATCCTACTCAAGACAAATTGGGGATGAACTTGAATTCTACAAATACACCGGGCGATGTATTTGTGTATGATCTTCAAACTCAAGAAACGGTAAGGTGGACAAATAGCGAAGTAGGTGGATTAAATACGACAATATTTCCTAAACCAGCACTTATCGAATATGAAACTTTTGATAAGGTTGATGGACAAATCAGGAAGATTCCGGCCTTTGTGTACAAACCTGCGGGAACCAGTGACAATTTACCGGTGATTATCGCCATTCATGGAGGGCCAGCAGGGCAGCATAAACCTCGTTATCATTCCTTAATGGCCTACCTAGTCAATGAACTGGGGATTGCCTTAATAGCACCGAATGTACGAGGTTCTTCTGGCTATGGAAAAACCTATGTAGAACTGGATAACGGCTATAACAGAGAGCATTCAGTC
>DAOVVI010000157.1 GCA_030637245.1 Cyclobacteriaceae bacterium | reverse complement strand
GTATCTGTCTTGTCGGCATGCAATACCCGTCAACACATTCTTTAACATGACGCCAGGTTCAAATCAGGCTATAAATATGGGAGTTTCCACTCGGTGATCTTCAGTGTCAACTGTAATGATCTTATATTCACATTTTTTGTCTCCAGACGTTTTATCAATAAATGTGAATGGTTTATTAACTAATTGAGGTGTATGGTCAATCTTTCCGATTTCTTCATTATCCCTGAAAATCTCATACTTTTTAATTGCATTCTTACCGGCGTATGCAGTATTCCAGGATAATTTCACAGAGCTATTATCCGTTTTCATCACTGCGGCATCGGTAACTTCTGTCAACCCTCCTTCATGAACCTGGAAATAGTTTGTCATACCTTCTTTAGCATTAAGGGCTAGCTTTTCTATTTCTTGACGTTCCACTTCGGATAGCCCATTTGGTTTTATTTGTGCTGAGGATATATTTTGTGTGAGCTGGCATTTACTATGATCATTGCTAATTTGACCGATGCCGATAATTGCTGTGCTTAATCCCGGCGTGCTTAAGGAATATTCAACCAAAGGACGACTTGGCAGTTTGTTGTTTCCAACTGTTCTGACGACATGCTTCGGTTCTCGTGACCAATTGGCTTCTTTGGTGTACATCGCCCCGTCAGCAAATGTTTTCATTCCAATGATTCCCATATTTTTAGCCATAGCAACGGGGATTACATTATGTTGCATGTTAAAATTGAGTTTGTCATTAGCGTTAATGGCCACAAGCATTGCGTCTATTATATTCTTTTCGTCCCGCCGAATCATTTCCATCATAACTGATGCAGAATAATGTCCGCTAAATCCAATATGGTTGATAAGCTTTTCTTCCTTTGGATTCAATCCTGTTTTATTTGTGCCGTCGCGATAGTCCAGTAAAGCCGCTAAAGCGCCAACCTGTTCATTTTTTGAATCGGGATTATCATATCCGGTGTAGAGTACATCAACCTCCGCGATTGTTTTGAGATTATGGATCAACACCATATCCAGGTAAGCGCCTTTTGGGAAATTGCCATTACCATCTCCATAAATTTGAGATAAGGTTCGCCTTAAATCATCAATAGTTGAGGAGCCGGAGGTTCCATTCGTTCGGTTGCCGACTCCTTCTCTTTCGTCTCCGCCTTTGGCCCATCTCAAATGTGTTTTTGAAGTGAGGAAGATGGATTTTCGTAATTTTTCCTTGTATCCTGCTAAACCTGGTATTAGCGATAATTCCTTAAAAGCATTTCCAAAATTTAGTTGACTTGGTCCATAAAGGTTGGAGGTATCAAAATAGTTGACGCCTTTATCGAAAGCTTTGAGAATGATTTGAACAGGATCAACATCATATGGCGTCCATTGGATGGAAGCCTGTCCTCCCAGGCCAATTGTAGTAACATCAAAACCAATTTTTCCGAAGGGTCTTTTCATTAGTGAAGTCACATTATTTGTAGTGCAACCAATGTTTGGAGCGATGGCCATACCGGCAGCTATTGCAGATCCGGTTCTGATAAATTGACGTCGAGTTTGAGTTGAATTGTGTGAGTCTGCCATGATAATTTCATTAATGGGTTTGAGTTTTAGAAAGTAGTATGAAGTTCATAAAAATGACACAAAGAGTCAATTACTTTACAAAAAAAAGATGGTTATACCATGAATCTGTCTGCGGAAGGAAGGCTTGATTCGGGAAACCGGATAATTTATAGCAGATGGATGTGGGAAAATTCAATTATTTGATATTGCTTAACTATTTGCCCACAGAACAAAATCCAAACGTTTTGTCCGGCATTTAATAATTTCCACTAAATTATAAGTAGAGCTAAAAAGATTAATGTAAATTACTGGTGTCCGGTTACCCCCCCCTGCTGGCCTTTGCTGGCGCAAGGTTGTAGCTCGTGCCCTTCTTGAGAAATTCGAGTACTGTAAATGCCAGTCTCAGTTGTGCTAACTATTTGTCAAAAGAACTGCTCTATGGTGAAACGAGCCTACGAAAGATTTGGATAAATCAATCTGTCAATCCACCTGTATTAAGAAATATTTTACGATGCGATTATTATGGAAAAGTGCAGAATTATGATATACATAATTAGTTCATCATTCAAGCCGGTCAACAGAAATTTATTTTTAAGTAACTGTCAATGGTTTTAAAACTATTCAAAATCCATTAGATTTAAGTAAAAGATTCTCTTAGAAAAGTCACTATGCGTACTATTTTTTGTTCATATATTCTGGTCTCTGTAAAAATTTAAAAAAATGCAACAGATAAATATTAATCATGAGAAAATTGAGATGATAGTTATTATCTCCCTTATCATAATTGGGATTGTTATGGGGATAGTGTTTTATTATGATGAGAAAAAAGATATTAGTGCAGTGATGTTATCTATTGCCTTGGCTAGCATTTTATATAGATTTCTAGGAGGAATTGGCCAACAGAACTCTTTGGCAATAGGATTTTTAAAATTAAGTGGTTCTGCCGCTGTTCTTTTTGGGTTTATATATGGATTAGATCAGTTTATTTTCGTTAATGAAAAACCTGATTCGGGTATCAAAATCTCCCCGGATAAAGGTTGGATTCCTATTGATATTGTCTCTGGAAAGGTTACAAAAGTTTCTATAGAAGATTCCAACAACAAAAAACACAATTTTCCTACAACAGATGACTATAAGCAAAAAATTAAAAAACATGAATACACTGTTTATCAAGAAAGAACCAAATTTAAAATAGTAGGAACACATACAAATGATACTATTGGATATACTAAAATTAATAATTGGATTGTAGATGATATTTTTCAGAAAATTCAATTAATTGAAAATGAAGACTCTTATAGATTTACATTAATTCCTGATGGTCCTAAATCGTCCACAAAATCTGTTGAGGATGTGAAGGAATTACCGTTTGAAATCCAAGTATTCGGGAATGCCAGATACAAAATATTGATCGATGATTCGGTGATTTCCAGTAAGATTGTTATGCCAAAGACAGGCAAGTTGATTCCAATTCCAAAATCGAAAAAAGTGTATATGGCATATATCGAACAAGCTAATTTTATGCCAGATACAATTGAAAATTATTCTAAATGGTTTATTGTGCCACTAGAAAAAAAGTGGTGATATATAACTCTCTGACTAGTAACATTCTTACGGAAGAAAAATTTCAGTAGCGTGTGAAGTAACCCGAAGGGTAGTTAATAAGTATTTTCATTAAGAAATTTTTGTTTAAGAATATGAATAACAAATCCTTACAGTAATCTATTTGTGCTATTCGGCTGTTCGCTATATTTATAGAAGATTTTCATACACACCCGCGAAATAAAAACAGATGAAAAATTCTTTAATCATATGGATTCTTACCATACACGTAATTCTGGCTTCCTGTTCAAACCCAAAGACGGTTCATATTTGCTATAAGTCACCATCTTCAGTGGTATCTTATGGAGTAAGCCGCTTATCAACTGTGCTTCAAACTTCCGGATATGTTGTTGAAGTGTGTAAAGAAATCCATAACATCACCCAGAGAATTGTGATTTTAACCCAAGAACAAGAACTGGATGAACAGCAGAGAAAATTTGTATTGGCAAACGTTTCAGGTCTTAAGCCTGATGGTTTTAGTATAGTGATGGAAGGTGAAATCATTTACGTCTTGGCTAACACGGAAAGAGGAGGTTTGTACGGTATCATGGATCTGATTGAACAAATTGGCCCATCCTGCGATTTTACTCAGTTGGAAGAGCGGCATGTTGATCCGGCGTTCTCTTATCGTGCGATTAAATTCAACTTACCCTGGTCACCATACCGGCCCGGACCTGCTACGGATGTTCACATGGAAACATGCCGGGATCTAAAGTTCTGGGAACCCTATCTGGATATGATGGTTAAAAACAGGTTCAATGCCCTGTCGCTCTGGAATACGCATCCGTTCCCCTATCTGATCCGGGCAAAGAATTATCCCAAAGCAACGTCTTTTAATGATCAGGAATTGAATGAGTGGAAGACATTCTGGAAAGCGCTTTTTAAAATGGCGAAAGACCGAGGTATTGAAACCTATCTGGTCAACTGGAATATTGTAGTATCTCCGGAATTTGCTATTGCCTATGGCGCCAAAGAACATGACGATCGATCGGAATTGGTGAAAACATATACCAAAGAGTCTGTGACTCAGCTAATCAATGAATATGAAGATCTCACCGGATTGGGCGTTACCCTTGCTGACTGGATGGGAAATTGGGGAGATGACAAGATGACTCCTAAGGCGCGTGAAGACTGGATCGAAGATACCTTTGTGGAGGGCATGAAAAATGCGGACCGGAAAATCAAATTCATTCATCGGGCTGTTCTTGCAGGAGATCCCAAAGAGATGAGGAGGGTCATCGATCATGCCGATCTTCCAGATAAAACTATTGTTGAGGTAAAATTTAACTGGTCGCATGGCCATTCCACACCTAATCTTTCGTTGACACACTCCAATAACGAGGGAACCATTATGCAGGATTTCTGGGATCCCAAACCTGAAAATTATTTTATTGCCTGGATGATTCGGAATGAGGATTTCTTTGTGCTTCGTTGGGGAGATCCGGAATTTATCAGGGATCATATAGAAACCAATCATCATGAGTATGTGGATGGCTATTTTGTAGGTTCCGAAGGGTATATTCCTGCAAAAGATTATTCCCACAAAGACCATCTGCATAAGACGTGGGAATATGCCTTTGAAAAGCAATGGCTGTTTTATCATTTATGGGGCCGCCTCACTTACAATCCTGAAGAAACGGATGCCACACTTGCAAAGGTATTTGAAGCGATGTATCCAACTGTAGATGGGCTCACTTTGCTTGAAGCCTACTCCCTGGCTTCGAAAGTTCCCTTATACCTGGCCTCTTTTTATAAAGGCACCTGGGATTTTACACTTTACAGTGAAGGATTTCTTGCTCCCTGGCAGACGGGATTTGATGACCGGAAATCTCCATTTATTTCCATCGAAGAATTGACCATGCATGAAACGCTTGATTCGCGCTATCTAAGTATCAGAGAATATTGCCAACTGAAACAAGATGGTTTGTCCATAAATGATGAAACCATCACTCCTTTGGAATTGGCTCAAAAACTTCAGGAAACCAGTACCAATTCATTGGAGATCATTAATAAATTGAGGTCATCTGAAAATCTACCAGCCCTAAATTCGGAATTGGATGACCTGGAAACCTGGTGTCAACTTGGATTTTATTTTGCTGATAAAATACGGGCGGGCGTTTCTTTTGAAACGTACAGGCTTTCAGGGCAGGTACAGGAAAAAGAAAGCGCGTTAAAGAACCTGGAAAAATGTGTTGGACACTGGGAAAATGTCATTCGACTTACCACTGATCGTTACAAGCCGATGCCTTACGTGAGTATGGGACATCATGAACCACGATGGCCGGAATTCAAGGCTTTCCATTGGAAGTATTTTTTGAAGGATGTGGAAGCGGATATCGAATTTGTGAGAAACGCAGAGTTGGGAGACTAATTTCGTT
>DAOVVI010000565.1 GCA_030637245.1 Cyclobacteriaceae bacterium | reverse complement strand
TAAACCTGAAGAAGGCGATGAATTAGATGGAAATATTCATGAATATTTTGAATCAAGAAGATTGATGAATGGCAGTGACAAAGATGCTGTTTACATATCAGCCACTCAAAAAAGAAATATTGATGAGCTAAAAAAATTGATCTTTAAAAATGCCAGGAAGCAACATTTAAAGATTTATCCAAACTACCTGGAACCAAATATCTACTAGTGATGCCTTTAAGCTTAGCAATGGTTTTCATTACCATTTTCCATTAAAATGATATTTATATTGGGATTGGACAACCATTTGGAACCAACCAACTTTGAAAAATTTATTTTTCCAATGACGTAATGATTTTCCAGTGCCTTATATTCTTCCAGTATCAGGTTGAAATCATCTTTATTGATTATCGATTGATTATCAAATCTTAAATAAATAATTATTTCATAATCTGAGCTTAATTCAAGATCTGCAACTTGTTTGGTTTTTTTGTACTCATACATATAGTTGTAGGTCAAGGCTGATATGTCTGATAGTACTGCAGATCCTGTAGGATATCCACCAGCCCCTTTTCCAATGAAGAACTGGTGTTCCGAGAATGCACCTTCTACGATTACCCCATTAAACTCCCGTTCTACTTTATACAATTCGCTTTTATCACTTACAAATTGTGGCATAACCATGGCTATAACTTTGTCGTCAATCTTACGACTTTTAGCTACTAGTTTTATTTTATACCCTCTTTCCCGGGCAATTTTGATATCGAATTCAGAAATATTTTGAATTCCATAATTGAAGATATCATCAGGATTTACAAACAAACCAAAGGCATGAGTAAGTATGATACATAATTTATACTTTGCGTCAAATCCTTCAATATCCAGAGATGGATCTGTCTCGGCATATCCTAGTTCCTGAGCTTCGGTCAATGCTTCCCCGAAGGATTTTTGCTCAGAAAAAACTTTGGTGAGAATATAGTTTGTTGAACCGTTAAAAATCCCTTCAACAGCGCTTAAAAGATCGTTGTCGTAATATTCTTCCAGGTTTCTGATAATTGGGATACTTGCACAACACGCGCCCTCATACAATAATGGGGCATTATATTCCTTTTGCAATTCATACAATTCTGTCATATGATCTGCTACCATTTTTTTGTTTGCCGTTACTACAGCTTTCCCTTTTTTCAATGCGGCTGTAACAATTTCAAATGCAGCTTTAGGGTCGTCGATTAGCTCCAGAACGACGTCAACTTCCGGATTTTCAAGGATATCTTCTTTTTTGTATGTGAAATACTCCATGGGCAGGGGCCGTTTTTTTTGTTTGTTTTTCACACATATTTTAAGGATTTCCGCCTTAATCCCTTTAGTTTCTTCCAGCACATGATAGAGGCCCTGACCAACTACGCCAAAACCGAAAATGCCAAGTTTTAAATTTCTGCTCATAATATTAATTCAAAAAAAAAATCTCTCCTGAAGCCAGGCGAGATTCTATTGTAATCTTTTTCAACTGACTTATCTTCCCTTTAGGGTAGGAGTTGGCACCACAACGCATTTTACGTTAGGTTGCCAAGGTTTCACAGGGCCTAATCCCTCCGCCTTTCGAAATAAGTTCAATAACTTAAGAACGCAACACAAAGAAAGTCAGATAAATCTATTATTGCAATATATAAATAAAGACTTGCTTAGTCATAAATAATTTAAAGGATTACAAATTGCCTTTTGGAAATAAATTTTAATTATTTTTGCGATCCAAATTCATGGCCTCGTAGTTCAATGGATAGAATAGAAGTTTCCTAAACTTTAGATGAAGGTTCGATTCCTTCCGAGGCTACTAAGTTACTGAATATCAGATAGATAGCGC
>DAOVVI010000019.1 GCA_030637245.1 Cyclobacteriaceae bacterium | reverse complement strand
TGGTGCTATTGGCTCCATATACGCCATTTTTGGTGGATTAAAAGCCGTAGCGTTGTCAGATACCATCAATGGCTACGGTTTATTGATAGGTGGGCTTTTAGTGCCAATCCTGGCTTTAGTCAGCATTGGTGATGGCAATCCATTAACCGGGCTTTCAAAAGTTTTTGAACATGCCCCGCAAAAATTCAATGTTATTGGCGCCAAAGATTCGGTATTGCCTTTTGGCGTTCTTTTCACCGGATTGATTATAAACCAATTGTATTTCTGGGGAATGAACCAAACGATCATTCAGCGTGCCCTTGGAGCTAAAAACCTGGTTGAAGCCCAGAAAGGATTGCTTTATACCGGAGCCTTAAAAATACTAGTACCGATCATTATTGTACTTCCCGGGGTCATTGGTTTTTACTATTACGGCGATTCTATGTATGACTCACAGGATATGGTTTATTCGGAATTGGTGAAAAAAGTATTGCCATTGAGTTTTACCGGCTTTTTTGCAGCAGTGGTTATGGGCGCAGTGCTCAGTACTTTCAATAGCGTGCTAAACAGCGCAGCAACCATTTTCAGTGTGGATGTGTATAAGCGGCACCTAAATGTTGAGGCATCAGGCAAGGCAATGGTCAGAGTAGGAAAAGCAACCTCCATAGTGCTGGCCATAACAGCTATAATAACCGCTCCTTTTGTAGCCAATGCTCCGGAAGGGCTTTACCAACTATTGCAACAACTAAATGGCATATTTTTCATTCCGATTGCATCGATCATGCTGGCCGGTTTTTTAACTAAAAACATTTCGGCAGCAGGGGCAAAAGCAGCCTTGTTCGTAGGGCTGTCCTTTTACATTATAACCACTTTTATCCTTAAAGTAGATATTCATTTTGTACATATCTGGGGCATTGAATTTCTCTTAAATGTGGCAGTTATGGTGGGCGTTTCCAAATTCTATCCTGTAACAAAAAATATAGAAATGAAAAACATGAACATACTTGATCTTAAGGAATGGAAATATGCAAAGTTGATGTCCGTCATACTGGTGATAGTGACCGTAATGATTTACATTTTATTGGGAAATGTATAAAAAAGGTAACAGTTTCAGGTTCAAAGGTTTGATCTTAAATGCAAGAACCAAATTTTAACCGGGAACCTTAAACCGTGAACTAAATAACCTGAGTAATTATAAAAAAATAAACAATGGACATATTAAAAAACTATATTAACGGAGCCTGGGTAAACAGCAGAGAAAATACAACAATTGATGTGATTAATCCTGCAACCCAGGAAGTGATGGGGAAAGTTCCCTTTGGCTCAAAAACAGCTGAAGATCTTGGTCTGGCTGTTGAAGCCGCTGAGACAGCTTTCAAAAGCTGGAGTCAGGTACCCGTAATGCAACGGGTTCAACCGCTTTATAAATTAAAGTATTTATTAGAGGAAAATCTTGAAGATCTTGCCAAAACCATAACTATGGAATGTGGCAAAACGCTCACAGAGTCACGTGGAGAATTGCAACGCGCAATAGAAAATGTAGAAGTGGCGTGCGGCATGCCGGTCATGATGCAAAGTGAATTTTCTGAAAATATTGCTGGAGGAATTGATGAATTTATGATTCGGCAACCACTGGGCGTTTGTGTATGTATTTCGCCATTTAACTTTCCGGGTATGATCCCGTTTTGGTTCCTGCCTTATGCCATTGCAGCCGGAAACACGTTTATCATCAAACCATCAGAGAAGGTTCCATTTACCATGGACAAAGTGTTTCGACTCATCGAGCAACTTGATTTGCCAAAAGGAGTGGTGAATTTAGTGCATGGAGGCAAAGACACTGTTGACGCCATGCTTGATCATCCGAAGATCAGAGCCATAAGTTTTGTCGGTTCCACAAAAGTGGCCAAATACATTTATTCCAGAGGCACAGGAAATGGCAAACGCATTCAGGCCCAGGGAGGCGCTAAAAATCCTATCGTTATTCTGCCCGATGCAGATATAGAGATGTCAACCCAGATTATTACCGACAGCACATTTGGCTGCGCAGGTCAACGGTGCCTCGCCGCATCCAACATCATAACGGTTGGCGACAGCAAAGGATCTATCAAAGAATCACTCTATGAATCAGCAAAAAATCGAACAACCGGTTATGGTCTGGATGAAAGTATAGAAATGGGTCCCGTGATTAATTCGGCAAGTAAAGAGCGAATTTCAGAACTGATTGACCAGGGGCTGAACGAGGGAGGGAAACTCGTATTGGATGGAAGAAATACACGTATTTCTGGTTTTGAAAAAGGAAATTTCATTCAACCTACGATTATAGAAAATCTTCCGCTTGATGGCGAAATATTGAAAACGGAAATATTTGGCCCTGTGATGAGTCTAATTCAACTCGATACCATTGATGAAGCATTGAAGTTTGTCAATCATGGCGCTTATGGCAATATGGCATGCATTTTCACGAGTAGTGGCGCAAATGCCAGAAAATTCAGGAGTTTGGCCAATGCCGGGAATATTGGCATCAACATAGGTGTTGCTGCTCCAATGGCACAATTCCCGTTTAGCGGCTGGAAGGAAAGCTTCTTCGGTGATCTCCATGGTCAGGGAAGACATGCTGTTGAATTTTTCACCCAAACAAAAGTAGTTATCGAAAGGTGGCCAAAAGAATGGTCCAGAAAATTTTAGCAGCCTATGGCTGAGATAATTTTTAAACATTATAATTTTTCAATTTTTTACTGTTTCAAATAATTAAAGAAATGGAAATACCTAAAATACAAGTTGCAAATGCTCCTTGCTCCTGGGGAGCGCTGGAGTTTGACCTGGAAGGTGAGGCAGTTGGATTTGAGCTGGTCTTGAACGAGATGCAGGAAACCGGTTATGCCGGAACGGAATTAGGCGACTGGGGTTTTATGCCTACTGATCCAGGAGATTTATCAAAGGAGCTATCTGCCAGAAATCTTGAACTTCTTGGAGCTTTTGTGCCTGTCGCCCTTGTGAAAGAAGAGGCACATGAAGATGGAGTAAATAAAGCGCTTGAAGTTGCCGGGCTGATGTATTCTGCTGGATACAAAAATGCTTTTATTGTTTTGGCGGATGACAATGGTTCTGTTCCGGAAAGAACAAAAAACGCCGGAAGGATTGCAGACGAAATTGGCCTGGATGATGAGACATGGGAAACTTTTGCTGAGGGAGCTGAAAAAGTTGCCTTAGCTGTTAGAGAGAAATATGGAATGAGAACAGTCTTTCACCATCATTGTGCCGGATATGTGGAAACGGTGTCTGAGCTTGACAAATTGATGGAGCTAACAGATCCTAAATTACTTAGTCTTTGCCTGGATATGGGCCACCTTGCTTTTGGAGGAGGTGATCCGGTTGCTACCCTAAAAAAACACTACGACAGAATCTGGCATGTTCACTTCAAAGACTATGACCCAAAAGTTGGGGAGGCATCCAGAAAAAACCAATGGGATTATTTTGAATCTGTAAGCAAGGGTGTATTCTGTGAACTTGGCAAAGGAAATGTTGATTTTCATCAAATTGCTCAAGAGCTGGAGAAAAGGAATTACCAGGGCTGGATCGTTGTAGAGCAGGATGTGCTACCCGGCATGGGTTCTCCAAAAGTTTGTGCTCAGCATAACCGCGATTACATCAAAACTTTAGGATTGTAACATTCAATTGGAACACAATGCAAGATAGAGTTATAAAAATTGGTGTCGCCGGGCTAGGTCGTTTGGGGATTATGCATGCGAAAAATATCGCATACAAGATCAAGAATGTTGAGTTAACTGCCATTTGTGATTCAAACAATAAGAACCTTCTCAAATATAAGCAACAGCTTAATATTGAATACGGTTATGCATCATTTCCCGAGATGTTGGAGAATAAAGAACTTGATGCAATTGCGATCATTACCCCTTCTGCCTTTCATTGTGATCAAATCGAGCTTTCCCTTGAGGCTGGATTTCATGTATTTTGTGAAAAACCCTTAGGGGTAAATTTAGAGGATAGTACTAAAGCAAAAAAAGCCGTGTTTGATCATCCGGATAAAGTGTTTATGCTGGGCTTCATGCGCAGATTTGATCCATCTTATAAATACGCCAAAAAGAAAGTGGATGATGGAGAAATCGGGCAACCCATTTTATTCAGAAGTTACAGTGTTGACCCAATTAGTTCCATTGATTCTGTACTATCGTATATCCCCCACAGCGCCGGTCAGTTTGTGGATATGGCAGTTCACGATATCGACCTGGCACGCTGGTTTCTGAAAAGTGAACCTAAATCCATTTATGCAATTGGCGGCTGTTTTGCTTACCCGGAATTTGGGGAATATGGCGATGGAGATAATGTAAGCGCCTTAATGCAATTTGAAAATAATGCAATGGCCTTTTTCCTGGCGGGAAGAACTGCGCCACATGGGTATAATGTGGAAACGGAAATTATCGGGACTAAGTCAACATTGAGGATTGGTTCAGTTCCTCAAAAAAACCTGGTGGAGATCATTGATCAGAATGGCGTCCGAAAAGAATGTTCGCAATCTTTTCATGAACGTTTTGAAGATGCATTTAAAAATGAAATGCAGGAATTTGTGGATTGTATTTTGGAAAACAGAAAACCTGAAGTTAATGTTGAGGATGGTGTTCAATCTTCAAAGATTGCCGAATTGGCAACAAAATCTTTTAAAACAAACAGTCTAATCAAACTTTAAAAAAATTAAAAGGCCCATGCATGAGATTATTGTTGAAATTTTCAATAACGAATTTTTTTAATCTTCTGGCGGTGTCTACCCTATAAATTTTAATAATATGAAAAAGATAAAAGTTGCCGTAGCAGGCTTAGGTAGGATTGGTAAAATCCACCTGACTAATTTATGTCAGAATTTCCCGGAGTTAGAAGTCGTAGCTGTCATGGATATTATTAATGAATCAAAGTCCATTGCTGATCAATTCATGATTCCTAAGTTCGAGAAGAATTTTGATGATTTACTGGCAGTTCCAGGATTGGATGCTGTGATCATTTGCTCGCCTACAGACACCCATGCTGATTATGTAATAAAAGCCGCAAAAGCCGGGAAACAAATATTTTGCGAAAAGCCTCTTGACCTTTCCCTGGAACAAGTTGCAAAAACCCTCGATGTTGTAGAACAATCCGGCGTAAAACTTATGCTTGGGTTTAACAGAAGATTTGATCCTAACTTTCTGAAAATTAAAAGTATGGTTGACGCAGGACAAGTTGGCGATCCCCAGATTCTGAAAATCACCAGCCGGGACCCAGGACCACCTCCAATTTCATACATCAAAGTATCCGGCGGATTATTTATGGATATGGCCATTCATGATTTTGATATGGCCCGCTACATCATGAACAAGGAAGTAGTGGAAGTGTACTCCAGGAGTGCAGTATTGGTCGATCCGGCAATCGGTGACGCCGGCGATATTGATACAGCGCTCACTACGCTTACATTTGAAGATGGAACCATGGCAAATATTGACAACAGCAGAAAGGCTGTTTACGGATATGATCAGCGACTTGAAGTATTTGGCTCCAAAGGAATGGTGAAAGCAGACAATAATTTCCCGGATAACCATCAGCATTATAGTGCGGATGGTATTCACGGGTCTTTACCACTTAATTTCTTTTTGGAGAGATACACCACTTCTTATCTCAATGAAATGGCCGCATTTTTCAAGTCGATCCGAACCGGAGAAGATTTGGCTGTTTCAGGAAAAGATGGCCTTGAGGCCATGAAAATTGCATTGGCTGCATTAAAATCGGTTAAAGAAAACAGGCCGGTTTTAGTGTATGAGGTGAGTTAATTCGAGTTTTCTGCAATTTCATAGATAAAATGTCAATCTGAACTATTCAGGTTGACATTTTGTTTTTTAGGAATTATCACCTTGATCCATGCTGGAATCCCGGTATTCCTCCTGAAGTTCCACCAATCGTACCTTTAATTTCGCTGCAATCTCATCATACTGCGGTTGCCCGAATAAATTATTCATTTCACTAGGATCTTTTTCCAAATCATACAATTCCCACACATCGATGTCGTCATAAAAATGAATCAGTTTATATCTATCTGTCCTGATGCCATAATGCTTTTTCACCATGTGCTCATTGGGAAATTCATAATAATGGTAATATATGGCATCCCTCCAGTCAGTGTCATTATCAAGCAACAAGGGTTTCATTGACATTCCATGAATCTCCTTAGGAACCGGAATGCCGGCCATATCCAAAATAGTTGCCGAATAATCAATGTTTTGTACCAATTGGTTAACTTCTCCCCTCTTTTGGTATCCTTTAGGAAGGCGCATCAAAAGTGGTGTCCGGAAGGATTCTTCGTAGATAAACCGCTTATCAAACCAACCGTGCTCACCAAGGTAAAAGCCCTGGTCAGAGGTGTAAACAACCAGGGTATTATCCCGCAATCCGTTTTCATCCAGGTAATCCAGTACCCGGCCAACATTATCATCCACCGATCGAATACAGGCCAGATAATCCTGCATATATCTTTGGTATTTCCATAAATACAAATCATCTCCCGACAAGTTGGCTTCCAGAAATTTTTCTGTAATGGGATCGTAATGGTTTTTCCATGCTTTTTTCTGCGCTTCATTCATTCTTGAGGTATGGTCCATCCATCCAAATCTCGACTTGATGCGACCCTCTTCATCCTGCATTTTCAAATCATATTGGATATCCATGTCCGTTGCGCGAATGCTCAGCTTCTGGGCTTCAGCAGCTTGTCTGTTTTCATACTGATCAAAGAAATTATCAGGCACCGGATATTGGTTTTTAAGGAACGATGCTAAATGGGCAGTGTCAGGTTGCCAGGTTCGGTGTGGGGCTTTGTGGTGAAGTAACAGGCAAAATGGCTTTTCCATATCACGCTTATCAAGCCAGTTCACAGCCAAATCTGTAGTGACGGTTGTAACATATCCTTCAATCTGCTTCTTTTCTCCCATCTCAATAAAATCGGGATTGTAATACTGCCCCTGCCCGGGCAGTATATTCCAATAATCAAATCCTGTCGGGTCACTTTTCAAATGCCACTTTCCAACCATTGCTGTCTGATAGCCTGCCTTTTGAAGCAGTTTAGGGAAAGTCTGCTGCGAACCATCAAATTTGGAGCTGTTATCAGGCATGCCATTTACATGGCTGTGTTTTCCTGTGAGCATTACAGCACGGCTGGGCCCACAAATAGAATTGGTCACAAAACTATTTCGAAAAATCACGCCCTCATTAGCCAATCGATCCAGGTTTGGGGTTTTGATGAGTGTTTCATTATAGGCGCTTATGGCCTGATACCCATGATCATCGCTCATGATATACAAAATATTGGGCGGCCCCATTGGAACGTCATTTTTTGGAATACATTTTATAAATAATGTTGCATACAAAAGGACTAATAAAAAGAATGATAGTGATTTGATTTTTCGAACTTTCATTTTTTGAAATTATTTATTGATAATGGTTTTATTCTAAATATTGAAGGCTGAGCAGGATCCAAAATTTATCACTGCATCTTTTGTAAAACTCTCCTGAATCCGTCAATAATTTGTATTTGTTCGGAAGTCAGATCTTCTTCATTTAAAGGATTTATCTCCTGTAGATCTTCCATGATGTTATAAATCCTCCCATCTTCATAAAGTTTCCATTCTTTATTGTGCACAAAACGGCTGGCTTTGAATTTTCCCCAATTGGGATCATAATGACAAAAAACCCAGTCTCTGACTTTATCATCTTTCCCAAGTAATTGGGGATAAAAACTCACCCCGTCAGTCACAAATTCTTCCGGAATATCCACAAATGCCGTTTCCATAATCGTAGGCAAAAAATCTGTAAAATCCACCAGGTTATCATTGATGGAGGCTGACTTAATTTTCCCTGGCCAGCTTGCAATAAATGGCACATGCGTTCCCGCATCATTGGTATATCCTTTATTTCCTTTAAATGGTTTTCCCAAATAAGTTGACGTCACATCCCTGTCAGTACCATTATCACCAATAAAAAGAACCAGGGTATTATCACGAATATTTTGCTCTTCTAATTTGCGAACTATTCTTCCAACGATGCTGTCCATATAATTGACCATAGTTCCAAAATATTTAGCGTCATTCGATTTGTGGGATTTTTCATCATTGTAATCCGGATGGCCAGGCGTAGGCACGAAAGGATCGTGAGTGATAACCATTGGGTAATACAAAAAGAAAGGATTGTCAGAATTACTTTCAATGAAGTTTTCGATGTACTCAACAAACACATCAGGGCCATACCCTCCTTCAATCTTCCTGGTCTCTTCACCGGAAATCGACAAGACAGGGTGCTTGTACCGTGAACCAAGTTTATCTATTTGCCACAGGCAATATTCATCAAAACCGGCTTCATTGGGCCAGGAACCAATACGCCCTCCGGCCAGTTCCTGCTGTTTTTTATTTCCAAGTAATTGCCATTTCCCCACCACACATGTTTTATATCCTGCATCTTGCATCAAATGCCCAAAGGTGCGTTCGGCAGGGTCCAGCAATCCGAAGCCAATGTAATTTCTGAAATTATACTTACCTGTCATCAATTGCACCCTGGAAGGAGTACACAATGGCATAGCATAACAATGACTGAACATCATCCCCTCCCTGGCCATTTTATCAAGATTTGGAGTTTGGTACATCTTGCTGCCATAAGCACCAATGGTCTCATACCCCAGGTCATCCGCCATGATCAATACAATATTGGGTTTTTGACCATCGGTCTTTTCATTCTGTCTTTTGCAGGAAAATGTTGAAATAAGTAGTGGCAGTAAAATAAAAATTATTGCCCTTAATGAAGTTGTATTCATGAGAATTTTTCTTTTATAAAACTATAATTCTTTAGTAATCAATCGGTCAAATTCCAATATTATAGATCGTAACTTTTCAACGATTTCTGGATGCATTTCAGCAATATTGTCTTTTTCAGAAATATCCATTTCCAAATTGTATAAGGACACAGGAAATTTTTCTTTTGATTTCCATCCAATGGACTTGCTAATATGCAATTTCCATTTGCCAAGTCGCACGGCCTCGGCTTCCCCGTTCCTGGCATAATAGTAAAATGGCCGCTCCGGCAATTTTACGGTTGCAGGATTTAATAAAAGTTCAGATATATCAGAACCATCCATAATGATTTTAGAAGGAATATCCGCCCCGGTGATTTTTGCTAAAGTGGGCATTAAATCCATCGCCGTTACCATGGCCGAACTTTTGCTATTCATGGGAATATTTCCAGGCCAAACCATGATTGCAGGCACTCGTTGCCCACCTTCCCACGTAGTCGCTTTTTTCCCACGTAAAGGTAAGGCTGACCCTACCTGTGGGCCATTGTCTGAAGTAAAAATGAATAATGTATTTTCATAAATTCCTTCCTGTTTTAATGACTTTACAATTTCCCCGACACTCCAATCCAGTTCCATGATCACATCTCCATAAATTCCAAGATCACTTTTACCTTCAAAAATTTCAGAAACATGAAGTGGCGTATGCGGCATGTTATGAGGTAAATAAAGGAAAAAGGGATTCTCTTTTTCTTGTTGAATAAACCTGACAGCTTCTTCGGTGTACATCCTTGTCAGGTATCGTTGATCAGGACCTTCTTCAATTATTTCTTTATTCCTGTAAAGAGGTAGAGGTGGCGATTGAAAATCATTGTGTTTGTAATAATAGCTATCCATATCATTGGAATAGGGCACGCCAAAAAAGTAATCAAATCCATGGTTATTTGGCATAAACTTCTCCAAATGACCAAGATGCCATTTGCCAATACAAGCTGTGGCATACCCTACGCTTTTAAGCATCTCGGCCATGGTATATTCATCTGGGGAAAGCCCGTGTTCGGAATATGGAAATATTACAGCTTCGTGCGAGTTAGCACGCTTTGGATATCTACCCGTCAGCAATCCTGCCCTGGAAGGCGTACAAACCGTGGCTGCTACATAGAAATCAGTAAATCGGATTCCCTCTGTTGCCAATTTATCCAAATGCGGAGTTTCAAAACCTTCTGCACCATAGCAACCTACATCGGCATAGCCCTGATCATCTGTGAAAAAGATAATGATGTTGGGTTTCCTTTCAGTAAATCCCGTTTCTTGTTTACACCCTGTCAGAAATAGATAAACCGACAACAGGACAATTAAGTAAATCGTTATACCGAATTTTTTCATAAAATAAGTTGACTTTATAGTAAGTAAAATGAAGCGTCAATCTAAGCTAAACAGGTTCAATTTCCAATAGTGCGCTGTCATTGCAAGGGCAAACGGACTTATGCCAGTAATTTTACATATATCTTTTGATATTTGGAAATTAGGTGATCATCCGCTATCATTGCAGTTCAAGTCAATTATAAAGTAATTGATTTATACAGAAGGGTGGAGAGACAGGCTCTGTGAAACCCTAGCAACCTGGTGGCAATTGCCAAGGTGCTAATTCCTGATTCCGTACCGAAGTTCGGATTTTTTCGGAAGAATATAAGTTAAGTGAATATGAAAAAATTTCAAGTAAAGTTATTTAGCGATCAATCATTCAATCAGAATGATTCGTCATATTACGTCATTTTCCCATCGACAGTATTGATGGAATTAAGATGTATGCGCTGCAGCTAAACAGTAAAGCATCTCAAATGCTGTTTGGCTGGGAGTGACACTGCACTTATTCAGGAAATTTCAGAGAATCAATAATTATTAATTTAACCAAAACTATTTTAACATGTCAGATTTAAAATTCGAAACGTTACAACTACACGCAGGCCAGGAACCAGACCCAACGACCGGAGCCAGGGCAGTACCAATTTATCAAACCACTTCATTTGTATTTAACAATTCTGAACACGGCGCTAATCTTTTTGCGTTGAAAGAATTTGGAAATATATATTCGAGGATTATGAATCCTACCACCGATGTGCTGGAAAAAAGAAT
>DAOVVI010000434.1 GCA_030637245.1 Cyclobacteriaceae bacterium | reverse complement strand
ATTTGATATGAATCTTTCACATAATGATCTGGTTATTCATCTCTCTGAATCTACAGCGGTGATCTACATCACAGCTAGGGGCCCGTATGTGTCGTCTCCATACCATGAAACATTCACAACGGTTAACAAAGAGATTTGTAGGGATACGCCATATGATTGTGAGGTGCTATCATATGAACATGAGAGTGGAGCTTATCGATTACGTTTTTTTAAAAGTGTCCTATGATTTCATGCACAGAATTTATTCCTGCTTACAGCGAGCTTTTTAAGTTTATAGAAAAAAAGAAAGACAAAGCGGCAGTAGATGACTTTTGGAATTATCTATCAGATATTTTTTTGGTGAACCTCAAAAATCAGGTTGCAGAGAATGGCATTCGTGGTTGCTGGAATTATTGGAGTAAAACGCTGGGAGAAGAAGCAGCAGGTTTTACCATGGAGCTGGATGACGAGGCAGAAGAATTTTCGATTACCATGCATCATTGTCCTTCCAAAAGCCGGCTTCTTGACTACAAACATATCGAACCCTATCATAATTATTGTGAACATTGTGATGTGCTTTACCGGCGAGTACTTGAGCCTATGGGATTTTCGTATGAACTGGATCGTTCTCAAACGGATCATGCTCGCTGTCGCTTAGTGATTAAAGCAAAAAAGAGAAAATAATTATGTTCATAAAAAAAGTACTTTGCGCTAATAAAACTGTGGTGTCAAATCAATGAAACCCTATTCCACAAAATTGATTTATTGACAGTAGTAGAAAAAATATTGAAAATGAAAACAAGTAATAATAATGTGAGTGAAGCGATATCTGGAGGAATTTACATTCGTCAAATTTTTATAATCTTCAAGCAGATGACCTTCATCATTCTCATATTAGTAGGATTTTTTGGATGTAGCGCAAAAAATAAACAACAATCGGAACATATAGATTTACCTGATTATAAAATCAATTTGGAAGTGGTAACAAAGCATTGGGATGGTGAATTCAACTGGACTCAGGCAAGAGTAGCCGCTATCCCCGGGTTGGGTAGAAACGGTCAGCCAAGGTTGATTATGACCATGCAAAAATGGTTTGTTGCGCACTCTGATTATTATTCCGGTCTATATACCATGGAAAGCAATGATATGGGCACAACGTGGACCAATCCAAAAGAGCAACCTGCCTTGGGCTGGCGTCATGGTGAAGATGGTGTAACAATAGGCATTTGTGATTTTACACCCGGATGGCATGATAAGACAGGCAAGGTATTGGGTGTAGGGCATACGGTTTACTATGTTGAAGGTGGTAAACTTCTGCAAAACCGCCCCCGGTCAACAGCATATGCAGTATATGACCCTGAAACCGATCAATGGTCTCCCTGGAATCAACTAAAAGTTCCAGACAAAAATAAATTCTTCAATTCCGGCTCTGGCTGTGGTCAGTGGCTGGTAAGATCTGATGGAAGCTTACTTGTCCCAACCTATTTCAAAGCGAAGGGAGATACCACAAATTGTTATTCGTCCACTGTATTTCATTGCCGATTTGATGGAGAGGAACTGATTTATATACAGCATGGTGAAGAGCTGACCCTTGATGAGCCAAGGGGTGTTTACGAACCTTCTCTTACTAGTTTTAATGGTCGTTATTACCTGACACTGCGAAATGATAAAAAAGCTTATGTCACCGTAAGTGATGATGCTATGCGTTGGCAACCAATCAGACCATGGATTTTTGACAATGGCCAGGAATTGGGTAGTTATAACACACAACAACACTGGGCAGTACATAGTGATGCCCTATTCCTGGTTTATACAAGACGGGGCGCTAATAATGATCATATTCCAAGAAGTCGTGCCCCTTTGTTTATGGTAGGAGTGGATCCGGATAGACTTCTTGCCATAAAGGAAACCGAAAGGCTTCTGATACCTGAACGAGGTGTCATGATGGGAAATTTTGGCGTTTCGTGCATTACCAAAAAAGAAACCTGGGTGACAGTGGGAGAAAACATGCATCCTCCGGAAAATTTAAATATGGGAGCAGATGGCAGCGTATTTGCAGCACGGATTATTTGGTAAAATCCAATCAATGCTTTTAACTAAAAATCTCACAAATACCCGGAATAAATTATATGAATATGGATAAATTTTCATTGACCAGTTTAGATTGGATCATCATCATAGGATATGGTGTTGGAATGCTTTTAGTCGGGTTTTATTTTTCCCGGCAGAATAAAACCTCTGATGATTATATGCTGGGCGGTCGAAATATGAAATCCTGGAAAGTTGGGCTATCTCTGTTTGCCACTTTGTTCAGCGCCGTTACCTACCTTTCTATGCCGGGGGAAATGATTAAGTATGGCCCGATGATATGGTCAATGGTAGCGGCCCTGCCGTTTATTTACATCGTGGTTGCCTATTTTTTCATTCCTTTTATCATGAAACTTAAAATTACCAGCGCTTACGAATTGCTGGAAGCCAAACTCGATTTACGGAATCGCATACTAGCGACTACCTATTTTTTAATCATGCGTTTTGTCTGGATGGCCGTGATAATTTACATGGTGTCCGAAAAGGTTATTGTACCTATCATGGGGTGGCCGCAGGATACCGCTTTATTTGTAAGTATAATTATGGGAGTTGTCACTGTTATTTACACCTCTTTTGGTGGAATACGGAGCGTAGTTTTAACGGACGTGGTACAAACGTTTATTTTATTTGGTGGTACCATATTGGCAATCATATTGATCGCCAATCAGTTGGGTGGTATTTCTGCAATTATTCCATCGGAATGGCCGGAGCAATGGTCAGGATGGGTATTTTTTGACACTCAGGCCCGTGTGAGTTTTTTAACAGCATTTATTGCTGCATTCGGTTGGCATGTTTGCACAGCGGGATCTAATCAAATGGCCATACAACGTTATCTCGCTACCCGAGATGTCAAGGCGGCACAAAGAATGTATCTTAGTTCTATTGTTTCCAATATCCTGGTATATATCCTTTTAGCTATCCTTGGCCTTGCATTATTTGCTTACTTTAAGATACACCCTGAACTGCTTATTGGTGGAACGT
>DAOVVI010000415.1 GCA_030637245.1 Cyclobacteriaceae bacterium | reverse complement strand
TCATATTTATTTGTATTGCTGAGTGATCTGGCGATCTTCTCAAAATTCCGAGTATCATCAACAGGTTTTAAAACTGAAATTATGGCTATGACTTTTTTCGTCATGGTATCAAATTATAATAACCAAAACTATAACTGTTTTAATGGAACTGAAAGAATTAGTAGAAAAGGCTTGGGAAAATCGTGAATTGTTAGACGATAAAGAAACTAAAATTGCCATAAAAACCATTATTGATGATTTGGATCAGGGAACAATAAGAGTAGCTGAACCAAATAGTGGTGGGTGGCATGTGAATGAATGGGTGAAAAAAGCCGTGATTCTTTATTTTCCAATTCAGAAAATGCAACTAGTGGAAGTTGGCCCATTTGAGTTTCATGATAAAATGAAACTTAAAACAGGTTATAGTAAAAAGGGTATTCGCGTAGTTCCGCATGCTGTGGCAAGGTATGGAGCGTATATTTCAAAAGGTGTCGTAATGATGCCCTCCTATATTAATATAGGAGCTTATGTTGATGAAGGTACGATGGTCGATACCTGGGCAACTGTCGGAAGTTGTGCCCAGATAGGTAAGCATGTTCATTTGAGTGGTGGCGTTGGAGTTGGAGGAGTATTAGAACCGGTTCAGGCTGCGCCGGTTATCATTGAAGATGGCGCATTTATCGGTTCGAGATGTATTTTGGTAGAGGGAGTTCGAATAGGCAAGGAAGCAGTTTTGGGAGCAAATGTCACTTTGACATCAAGTAGTAAAATAATTGACGTTACAGGACCTGAGCCAGTCGAAACCAAAGGCTATATACCCGAAAGAGCTGTCGTAGTGCCAGGCTCATTTACGAAAAAATTCCCAGCAGGTGAATACAATGTAAACTGTGCATTAATTATAGGTCAGCGAAAAGCAAGCACAAACCTTAAGACATCGCTCAATGATGCGCTTCGGGAAAACAATGTTTCGATCTAAAGGTAATTTGTTTAAGGTTTTCACGTTAAGAAACTATACTTTTGCGAATCACAACATCTGGATGTTAATGTGACGAATTTCCGTCTTTCCCATTTATCATGAAATTTAACTATTTTTTATTCATCGCATTGATGGCAATAATTTCTGCATGCCAAAATGAAAAATCATTATTAGGTGATAAACATTTTAAAACAGGGCAGTATAATGAAGCCATTGAAGCCTATAATGATTTTCTTAAGCTAAAACCAAAGCATGTAAAAACCATATATAATCGAGGACGATGCTACCAGGAGTTAAGTCAATATGATAAGGCATTGGAGGATTTTAACAAGGTAATAGAATTAGATGCTAATAATGAGAATGCACTTCTAAGTATTGGTCAGGAAATGTATAGAAAAGAAGAATATAATTCAGCAGCTTTCTACGGTGAAAAAGTTCTGGAACGAGATCCGAACAATGCAATGGCATATTATTTAAAGGGCAGGGCAAATCACAAGCAAGGATTCACTCGTGATGCAATGCATAATTACAATTCTGCTATTAATTTATCTCCTGATTTTGGAGAGGCATATTTACACAGAGGCGCTTTGAAACTATACCTAAAGCGAAATGGTGCAGCTTGTGCAGACTTGAGAAAGGCAGTTGATCTCAAAGTTGAAGGCGCTGAAGAGGCACTGAGGAAGAATTGCAGATAGAACCTGCATTATTTTTATTTTGGCAGGAAAGATTATAGCACCTAAGCCAGAAGTCCAGAGTCAGAAGAACTTCGATTTTTCGAATTCTCCTTCAATACATTTCCCCCAACACTTTAAGCAGCGTTTGCATTTTTATTTCTGTTTCATTCCATTCTTTTTCCGGGTTGGAGTTAGAGATTATACCTGCTCCGGCAAAAAGTTTGGCATGGTGTTTCATGAGTTTCATACACCTTAGGTTCACAAAAATATTAGTTTCGCCTTGCACATTAACAGGCCCGAGAAATCCTGAAAAATATTCCCGGTCGAAACCTTCATTTTCTATGATAAAACTTTTTGCCGGTTCTTTTGGCATACCACAAACTGCGCTGGTAGGATGTAGTAATTCCAGCATCACCGAACCTAACTGCGGATATACTACCTGATCCATATCCACGTTATAATCTGTTTTCAGGTGGACAAGGTTTCCACTGATATGGGTACGAGGCCCAACTTCTTCAAACTCCCGAAGTCTTATTTTCTTAAAACAATTTATAATAAATCTGCTGACCATGGCCTGTTCTTCAATGTCTTTTTGTGACCAGGTTGTGTCTTCCAGATCCACGTCATCACGAAAAGCCTGAGTTGCTGCAAGCGCTACAGTTTGAAATTGTCTGTTTTCATCAATATTAATTAATATTTCAGGAGTAGCCCCAACCCATGAACCAACTCCCGGTATGCACGCCAGGTAAATAAAGGCGTTTTTATAATTGTCAGTCAGGGATTCAAAGAATTCAAATGAATTAAATTGGTCTGGCAATTCAATTGTTCTTTTTCTGGCTACGACAACTTTTTGGAATTTATTAGTTTTTATCTCTTGAATGGTTTTGTCAATCAGCCCTATGTATTCAGGCTTTTGATCAACTATTTGATCTGTTTTTATATCCCTATTTCCAATAGAATCTGAGTATTCGATTTCTTTGGTTTTTTCAGTATCAAATAGCTCAGTCAATTCATCAGGAGGCACCTTTGAATGTACCAGTTCAAGTTTTTTCGATTCAATATCCTCAGCAATATGAATATCCTGGTTGATGAATTTTATTTGATGATGATCTGAAGAAAATGGATGGAAAATAAATCCTTTCCCCATCTCATCAAGATGTAAATGATTAATATCTCTTCCGGGCGATAGATCTATAATGAGGTGTTTTGTATTCTTTCCTGCTTTGTCGTCAGACGGATTTGGTAATCGATAAAGCGCACATCCGAAACCATGGTTTTTACTAATTGCGAAAATTTTCTCCAGAGTTAATTTTTCAAGAATTGTTTTTTTTGATGTTTCTAAAATTTCCTCTCCCATATTCTCCATATTATGTTATTGAATTCCATTTTTAATTAAATTACTCTTACTTCAATTCTAACAGGTTTAACAGTTTTAAAATTAAAAAAAGTTAGTGCTGCCTTTTATCTATAGATTAAGTATCTCCTTTTCATATTCTCGCCCTTTGTCAATTATACTCACATACAAAAACGGAT
>DAOVVI010000260.1 GCA_030637245.1 Cyclobacteriaceae bacterium | reverse complement strand
ATAGAATGTTTCAATTTTGAATATCGCCATCCAACCCATGGCCAAATATATTAACGTGGAGGCTAGTTTATATTTTTTAATAATGAATAGCTTATATATAATTCCTGCTGTCGCTATACACCACATAATAATGATAAAGGAAAGGTGTATTTCATCTCTCAGGCCTACCAACAAAAATGGTGTGTAAGTTCCGGCAATCAGCACAAAAATGGCAGAATGATCTATCACATGAAAAAGTCCTTTTAACTTTTGGTTGGAAACAGCATGATAAAGTGTGGAAGCTAAATATAATAGTAGAAGCGAACCGCTAAAAATATAAGCGCTATAAATTTGCCAATGATCATGGCTGGTGTAGACTTTGATTAAAAGCGCAATAGTACCAATAATACACAATATGACGCCAATTGCGTGTGTCAGAGTATTTGCTTTTTCTTCTGAAGGTATTGCTTTTACTGCTTTGTCTTCTAAGCTCACAGGATTATCTTCAATGAGAGAATGTCTAAAAATATAAATTTATTTCATATAAGAAAAGTACAATTTCTTAAGTGGTTTGCCTTAGTGTTAAACTAAAAATTTAACTGGAAAGTTTAAGCGCTTGAATATGTGGACGTTAAATTTTTTAGTGAAAAAATGTGGATAACTTCTTATTTAATTGTTTGCATAGAAAAGCGCCATTAACTACTTTCATTTCCAATTAGTACTTTATCAACATTGTACTGATTCTTCTTTGATTTAGTCCATCACAGAAAGCAATAAGCAAATTTCCGGTCGTCAAGATGTAAATTATTTTAGGATAGTTTATATAGAAAATGTAGAATAATACAATTTATTTTAAAAAATTGGTGTAGTAAAAAATTATTAAAATCTGCTTGAAATGAATAAAAAAACGTTAGGTACAGTAGAAGGGAAGAAAGAAACTGTTAAGAAGGATTCCAAAGCAATGGGAAAAACTGTCGAGAAGAAAAAAATTGAATTTAAAGAACCAACAAAGGTTGTAAAGAGGGATGGGCGAATAGAAAATTTTGAATCAACCAGAATCGAAGTAGCGCTTACGAGGTGTTTTAAAGGCCTGGAACGAACCAACTTTGACGCACAAAAAATCACCAAACAGATTGTAAATATCGTTTCAGCTAAATTTGAACAACCAACTGTTGAGCAGATTCAGGATATTGTGGAAATGGTGTTGCAGGCAGCCGGAGAATACGAAGCGGCAAAAAGCTATATCCTTTACAGGGCCGAGCATGCCAAATTGCGCGAAACAAGACCGGTGCCGGATGAGGTGAAAGAAGCTTTTGAAGCCTCTGATAAATATTTCCCAACTCAAATACAGAAATTTCAATTTTATGATAAGTATGCAAGATTTACCTATGAACATGGTCGTAGAGAAACATGGGTAGAAACCGTTGACCGGGCAGTAGAGTACCTGAAGGAACTTTCAGATTATCGACTACAACCCTTAACATATCAAAGGTTGAGACATGGCATTCTGAATATGAAGATCATGCCTTCGATGAGATTGTTGGCAATGGCTGGTCCCGCTGCAAGAAGAAATAATATTAGCATTTACAATTGTTCTTATATGCCTGTGGATAGTATTGACTCTTTTGTTGAGGCAATGATCATATCCATGAGTGGTTGTGGTGTAGGTTATTCTGTGGAGGCAGAATATATTGAAAAACTTCCACGAATCAGGCGACAAAAGAAAGAACAACCTCTTCAACATGTTGTGGAGGATTCTACTGAAGGCTGGGCAGATGCACTGAGAACCGGTCTGGATGCTTGGTTCAATGGCAGAGATGTACATTTTAATTATTCATTGGTAAGACCAATCGGTTCAGTTTTGAGAATAAAGGGAGGAAGAGCTTCCGGCCCGGAACCATTGCGGATAATGCTAGATTTTGCAAGGTCAAGGATTTTAGCCCGCCAGGGATCAACATTGCATCCACTCGACGGACATGATATAATGTGTGCGGTTGGAGCAGCAGCCGTTTCTGGTGGTGTTCGTCGTACTGCCATGATCGCCTTGTTTGATTATGACGATCAGGAAATGCTGCATTGCAAGGATGGTGATTTCTGGAAGAAAAACAACCAAAGATGGAATGCCAATAATTCCTCTGTGTGGCCGGACAGGAATTTGAGTCAGGCAGAAATAGCCAATTTTATACTAAGTATGGTTAATTCCGAGCGAGGCGAGCCGGGTATATTCAATAGAAAGGCGGCTACAAATACGCGACCGAAAAGAAGAAAAAAGGCGAGATTTGGCACTAATCCATGCGGTGAGATTATACTGCGGCCATTCCAATTCTGTAACCTGTCAGTTCTTGTAGCTCGCGAAGACGACACAATTGAAGACTTGAAAGAAAAAGCGGAATTGGCAACGATACTTGGAACTATCCAGTCGAAGGCTACCCATTTCCCGGGTTTGAGAAAAGAATGGAGAAAGAATTGTGAAGAAGAGCGATTGTTAGGCGTGGATATAAACGGTCAACTGGATTGCCCTGCAGTTCAGGATCCGGAGAATATGAAAATTTTACAGCAGGTAGTTAAGGAAACTAATGAAAAAGTCGCCAAAATTATTGGAATAAATCCTTCCGCTGCTACAACCTGTGTGAAACCATCAGGCAACTCATCTCAACTTCTAAATTGCTCGCCGGGCCTCCATGCCAGATGGTCGCCTTATTATGTGCGTAATGTAAGAGTTGGAGCACAAACGCCGGTTTATAGGGTACTTGAAAATGCAGGTGTGCCAATGGATCCGGAAAATGGACAAACCAAGGAAAATGCAACTACCTATGTTGTTCATTTCCCGGTAAAGTCTCCGGATTCAGCCATCACCAGGGGTGACAGAACAGCTCTTGAACAATGCGAATATTGGTTACAAAATAAGCAAAACTATACTGAGCATAATCCAAGTGTCACGATTACATACAAACCTGATGAGGTATTGGATATCATTAAATGGACCTGGGAAAATCAGGATAAAATCGGAGGAATGACCTTCCTTCCTGCATATAATGCTTCATTTGATCAAATGCCGTACATGGAAATTGATAAGAAACAATATGAAGAATTGAATGAAGCTTTTCCTGATATTGATTTCAGCAAGATTTATCGATATGAAGAAGAAGACTTCACTACTGCAGCACAAGAACTGGCCTGTATGGCAGGCAATTGTGATGTCTTATAAATATTAAGTTGACAATTGAGTAAAATCCCCGGGGACTTTCGTTTCCGGGGATTTTTTTATTCTATTTTACCATCGTCCGACTAAATCCCCCTTTGAGAAGGGGGTTTGGGGGATTGATATTGATAATCAGTAGGTTACGATGAATATCAATTCAGATTTTCGATAGGGGATTCTTTTTGGTTTTTAGTTAAAAAGTGTAAATACGGTTCAAAAAGCCTGCCTGCCGGACAGACAGGCATCTTTTTTCTATGAATTCAATTTTACCTGGACGCCATTAATTCTATTTCCAAAACCTCGGTATCAGCATTGGAGTTTTCTTTTTGTATTCAAGGTATTTTTCACCGAATGCCTTTTCCAATTTCTTTTCTTCGAATTGAATCCCTACTAAAAAATATATAATCATCATCGAGACGGATATCAAAACGCTGATTTTCGGGCTGAATAAAAAGTATCCTGTTATTAGTAAGATCGAACCTGAATAAAGTGGATGTCTTACCTTTTTCAATAATCCATCTGTTCTGAATTCATCTTCTGGATTCAAACTTCCAAGTCCCAGAAATGCTTTAGTGTCATAACTTTTGAAAGCGACTTTGGCAATGACTACACCCCATCCGGCTAAAAGCAATCCAATTAACTTTAAAATATTATTAGGATAAAATAGAAAACCGGAATCAATCATTGATGAGAATGCCAGGATTGCAATTAATAAAAAAGTTGCAATGATTACATAAATCAGTCTGTACGATTGTGGTTTCATTCCAATAGAATAAAAATAGGTTTTGACAGGAAGTAGCGCAAATATGCTATGTAGAATGAAATACACTACCCAGGATAAGGCAAGCCACGAATAATCCATTAATTATATCAATTTGTTATTATACAAAAATAATACTCTGTATGATTTAGTACAGGTAGTTCAACTATAAATTAGCATGTTTAATTTCCAAATGACAAATACCAAATAACAAACCTGCCCGTCGGCGAAGTGGGCAAATTCCAACTTTCAATATTCAAAGCAAATAACCAAACAAGGTAAAAATGCAAACGTACCTGTCACTTAAATAGCTAGTTTACAGAACATAAAGTTGCTCAAAGAAACCAAACAAATACAATCGTGATACATGAAGATTCTATTGTTGTTTTTGAAAAATGTAATTTGGTTATTGAATATTATTTGTAATTTGTTCTTTGGGATTTGTTTTTTTAT
>DAOVVI010000108.1 GCA_030637245.1 Cyclobacteriaceae bacterium | reverse complement strand
CAAGAGCCCCCTTCAGGGATCGAACCCGAGACCTACTGATTACAAGTCAGTTGCTCTACCAGCTGAGCTAAGGAGGCTTTTAATTTTTACTATCTGTACTCATTAGCTCTGCTGGTGCTTGCCCTACAGGCTGGCTCCTCTCTAAAATGATCTCCTGGATCATTTCTTAACGATCGGCCCTCAGCTGAGCTAAGGAGGCTTTTAAAAGCGAGTGCAAAGCTAGTTGTCTATATTAATAATCAAAAGAATAACTGTTAATTTTTGCAAAGACAATTATTAAATACTGCTAATTACTTTTAACTGTTCCTTCAAACTTTTTAGCTGAGCATTTGCTTTATCAATTTTAATCTGGAATTCTTCTTTTAGTTTATCTGCACTTTCCGAAGACGCAAAGAAATCAATATTATTATTCCATAGATTGATATCACTCTCGAGGTTTGAAATTTGCCTTCTTAATGCTCCTTCTTTTTTCTGAATAAGTTTTTCAGCGCCAGGGCCATAATTCATCTTATTGAACTGAGCAGAAAAACGTAATTTATGCTTTTCAGATTCAGGCATATCTACTTTATCTGTCACTTCTCCAATTGCATCCGTAAACCGTTTTTGAATAGATCGCATACTTGATTTTGGAACAAAACCAATTTCTGCCCACTCAGCTTCTACTGATTTTACTCGATCAATATCTATTTTTTCAGACTTGGTCATATTTTCCAATTCCTCACACAAAAACAGCTTCTTTTTCAGATTCTCCTCATAATCCTTTTCAATTTTACCGCTATTAGTTCTTCTTCGGTCAAAGAAATAATCGCAAGCCTTCTTAAACTGTATAAATACTTCATTGCGATATTTTTCCGGCACAGGTCCTATTTCCTTCCATTCCTTTTGCAATCTCTTTAATTCATCGGATGTTTTTCTAAAATCAATACTATCTTTCAAGGCTTCGGCCTGCTTTACCAACTCTTGCTTTAATTCTAAATTCCCCCTTCTTGCTTCCTCAATTTTTTTGAAGAATAGTCCTTTCCTGCTGAAAAATGATTTAAAAGATGACCAAAACTGCTTATTAATACTTTTTGCCTTTTCTTTTGGGAGACTCCCTATCGCCTCCCATTCTTTTTGAATCGCGATTATTTCTTTGGTCTTTAAATTCCAATCTGATATCCTGTCTGAATTAAACTCTGCATATGATGTGACTTTTTCTACAAGGCCTTCTTTTGCTACTTCATTAACATTGAGTTCATCTTTTAGTTTTTCGTAAAATTCTTTTCTTTTTGAATAAATCTTGTCTGATGCCCCTTTAAATCGCTCCCAAACCGCCTCTTGATTTTCTTTTGGCACAGGGCCAATATGCTTAAATTCCTCATGAAGTTCATTTAATTGTTTTATTACTTCCCGGATATTATCTTCCTCCGACAACTGTTCCGCTTTTTCACATAATTCAATTTTCAAATCAAAATTTTTCTTTCTATCAAGTTCCTTTAGCTCGAAATAAATACTCCGCTGATCGTAAAATCGGTCTAGGAGCGCATTATAATTTGCCCATAAGCTTTTTATTTGAGAAGATGGTATTACGCCAACTTCTTTCCAATGATTCTGAAGTTCTTTTAGAGATTTTATACTGGCTCCTGTTTCTTCAGAGTCCACCAATTCCCGTAGCTTTTCTAAGATTTCAAGTTTAATTTTTAGATTTTGATCTTTCTGTTTTTCAAGACTATTAAAATACAGATTTTTTCTCTCTCTTAGTTTTGTGTAAGCTTTTTGATATCGCTGGTCGAATTCATCAGGACGGAATTCAAAACCGTCTTTCTCGCCACCGTCATCAATATATTTATCATAAGCTTTCTTTTGCTCTGAATTTGTTATTTCATCATAAGGTTTCTTAATCTCCTTGAGTATCCTGGCTACTTGTGAAAAATCATCTTCCTTCAGCAAACTTTCCAATACCTGCACCATCTGTTTCTTTGTATAATTAGAATAATCCAGATGGCTTTTTTCTTTACGGTCTTCTTCATCAGAAATATCAACCCCTTCACTCTCCGTTTCGTTTTGTTCAGAATTAGTATTTATTTCATTGCTGATATCCGAGTGTTCATCTCCCTTACTTGAGATAATATCATTCTTATTCTCATCTTCAGTTTTATTTTCTATCTCTTTTTCTTCAACACTAGTGCCATCAGAAATAACATCGGTAACTGTTTCAGGTTCTGATACTACTTTTAAATCATTTTGTTCATCTTTTTTTCCGGAATCCGGATCTGAATCATTATCTAATTCCTCCGATTCAGAAACGGGCGACATAGGTGCAGTATCTTTTCCGGCTGAGCCAACCTCTTTTTCAACCTGATTATTTTTTATTGATAATTCTGGTTCGGCTCCGGTATCGTCTTCAGTATCATCTTTGGATGAATTTATCTTAGCCTCGGGACTTGAGGGATGTGTATCTTTCGCTGACTCATCATTTGTATCCGTTAAAACACTTTCCTCTGAATTATCAACAGGTCCATCCGTTGGATTTTCTGATGGTTTTTGATTGTTTGAGATTTCCAGTTCGGGTTCAGTCTCTTTTAAATGTCCATCGTTAGCATTGTTTTTTCCTTTTCCGTTTTTTCCCATAACTACACATTTTTGTAAAGGCTAATTTAACCTCGGATCTACGGGAAAATTCGCAACAATTTTATATTTCCCGCCCATTGTATTTAACACTTCTTTCCACAAAGATTTATCATCAGTATCAAATATTTGTTCGATATTGACATTTCTTGATATAATCCAAGAATTTACTTCAAGTTCACTTTTTAATTGTCCTGACGCCCAGCCTGAATAACCAATAAAAAATTTTATATCAGAGGCTTTAATCAAATTACTATCCATCATAGTGAGCATCTGTTCAAAACTCCCGCCCCAAAATATCCCCTCTTTTATTTCAGCTCCTCCTTCAATCAATCCATCGTTTCTGTGAATAAATTGTAGCGTATTTTGTTGTACCGGTCCGCCTATATAAATATCATCTTCCCGATTTTCAACACCTTCTATTAATTCATTAATTTTTATCTGAGCTGGTTTATTTAAGACAAATCCAAATGACCCATCATCATTATGTTCGCACAGAAGAATTACTGTCCTTACAAAATTCGGATCAGCAAGAAATGGTTCCGAAATCAATATATCGCCTTTTTGAGGCTCAACTTTATCATCTGAATAATTAAATAATTCCATTTCTTTAATAAAACGATCTTATTAAAATAAAGATATAATTTTCATTCCACCAGACATATTCAATGAATTTCATTCGAAATAAAGGTATTAACATTTTGAATAATAATTATAACAATTGCTCTTTTTAATACTAATTTCGGCAAATCTTATGACAATGGTGTCAGTTGTTTTTTAAAGTAAAAAAGGATGCCATAATTTAGTACTTTTGGTTTTATAATGGATATAGCACAATTAAGAAGAGAATATACAAAAACGAGACTAAGTAAAAAAAGCGTAAACCAAGATCCTATAGAGCAATTCAATCTATGGATAAATGATGCAATTAAGGCCGACTGCCTGGATCCCACTTCCATGACGATTTCTACTGTTTCGAAAGAAAACACCCCCTCGTCAAGGGTGGTATTGCTCAAAGGAGTAGAAAATAGACAGTTTATTTTCTATACTAATTACAACAGCAGAAAAGGGGGTCATTTAAGTAAAAACCCAAATATTTCTGCATTGTTCTTTTGGCCTGAATTGGAAAGACAAGTAATTATAGAAGGTACGGTACTGAAATCCTCACCTGAACAATCGAACGCATATTTTAAAACCCGTCCATGGAAAAGTAGAATTGGCGCCATTATATCACCCCAGAGTCAGCCTATCGAATCCAGAAATGTAATTAAAAAAGCATTTGTTCTTGAGGCCGCAAAGCATATTGGCGGCTCAATTCCCAGACCAGGCCATTGGGGAGGATATCAGATCACACCTAATAGAATTGAGTTTTGGCAGGGACGGTCTAACAGGCTCCATGATCGTGTACTTTTTAATAAGAATGATGATTCAACCTGGGATATTTCAAGACTTGCACCCTGATAAATTGCAAAATTTATACCTCCAACGTTACGCATGGCCCGGACCAATAATTGCAGAAGAGCCAAAAATCAACACAAAATTAATTATCGTTATTCCATGCTTCAACGAACCAAGTGTACTGGAATCCTTAGAATCACTATATAATTGTGAAGCCCCTAAATGCGATGTAGAGGTCATTATTGTGGTTAACCATGCGGAAAATGAAACTAAAGAGATTAAGAGATACAATCAATACACAATTCAAATCATAAATGAATGGATTTTAAATCACAGAATAGAACATTTATCATTTTTCGTAATCAAAGGGTTTGATCTTCCTGAAAAACAAGCAGGAGTTGGACTAGCCAGAAAAATCGGTATGGATGAAGCTGTAAGAAGATTTGAATTTTTAAATATTAAAAAAGGAATAATTGCATGCTTTGACGCTGATTGCCACTGTAGCTCAAATTACCTAAAAGCAGTATATCAATTTTACCAGACGACACCTGAAACCAATGCAGCATTAGTTTACTTTGAGCATCCCCTCGAAGGAAATTTGGATAATGGTGTATATGATGGTATAATCAACTATGAACTTCATTTAAGATATTATAAAAATGCACTTCAATTTGCAAAATTTCCTTATTGCTTTCACACTATAGGATCGTGCATAACCATCACCTCAGAGGTATATCAAAAACAAGGCGGTATGAACAAAAGAAAGGCTGGAGAAGATTTTTATTTTTTGCAGAAAATATTTCCACTTGGTAATATCTCCACCATTAACTCTGGCGCAGTATTTCCATCACCAAGACCATCCAACCGTGTTCCTTTTGGAACCGGTAAGGCAATAAATGACTTTTTGGAAAATGAAGGGACCAGTTATGCAACCTATAATCCAAAGACCTTCAATGACCTCCGAATATTGGTTGACAAAGTTTCAAAGTTATACTGGAAAAAGAATTCTGAATCTATTATAAATGAATTGCCTTTAAGCATCCAGGAGTATTTAAGCAAAATTCATTTTTTAAGTCATTTATCAAAAATTAAGAAGAATTCCACTTCAGAAAGCCATTTTATAAAATCCTTTTATCGTTGGTTTAATGGATTTATTGTATTAAAATACGTCCACTATGCGAGAGATAATTATTACAAGGATATTAATATTCTGGAAGCTGTAAATTGGCTATTAAACGAAATATCTACGCATAAACTATATGTCAAAGATAAGAGAAAGGCATTGATGTGCTTAAGGGATGTGGACAGGTCACAATAAAGAAAACACATCCCGAACTCCGGGAGTTGAGGACATAGTAAAACCTTCACCATATTTTACTCCGATTCTATGCCCTAGTTCTTTTGCCCTTGCTTCAATAGATTCTAAAAATCCGGAAGAAGAAATAAAAGTTTCCAACTCATCACTATCCGGATTGTGAAATTGAGATTCAAATGCCATAATAGAGTTTAGCTTTTTATCCCAAAAATCAGAAATATCAACAATGAAACTCGGTTCAATATAATCATTCTGGATATAGTGATATAGATGTTTTGCCCTATAAGCCTCCTGTTCCTCTCCATCAAGCTGAGTATGAATTTTTGTAAGTCCCGATTTAAAAAACGCCTGTTGCAATAATTCTGCAGCTTTTCCATGGTCGGGATGCCGGTCTTTTATGGCATTAGCCAGGATTACATCTGGCCGATACTTTCGAATCATCTTTATGACCTCAAGTTGATGTTCCCAATCATTCAAAAATTTAATATCGGCAAAACCGAGATTTTCCCTGATTTGCAAATCCAAAATCCGGGAAGACTTTTCAGCTTCTTTCATTCTCAATTCAGGATTGCCTCTAGTTCCCATCTCACCTTTTGTAAGATCAACAATTCCACATTTGTATCCTGCAGATATGTGCACTGCTATAGTACCGGAACAAGCTAATTCCGCATCGTCCGGATGAGCAGCAAAAACAAGAAGATCAAGTTTCATATTCTGGAAGGTAAAGGCCTTATTTATCTTTTTGCAAAGATAAATAAGGCCATAAAAATTTATTCCAT
>DAOVVI010000204.1 GCA_030637245.1 Cyclobacteriaceae bacterium | reverse complement strand
CGGTGTTTTTATATTTTAAAAACAAAAACTGATAAATTGATGTGCATTCAATCAATATCACTATAATTACATTGAATTTAGATATCTAAATCACTTATTTTTACGTAACACGTATCAATTGGATTTTATAAAATTATGATTCAAAAGACCAATAAAACTGGGAGGATCCTTATTGTAGATGATAATGAGGATTTATTAAGAGCCGCCAGGATGTTTTTAAAAAGACATGTTAGTCAGGTTGATATCGAAAAGAATCCGGAGTCAATTCCTTCTCTGCTAAATAACGAGCAATATGATGTGATTTTGCTTGACATGAATTTTACCAAAGATGTAAGTAGCGGTCATGAAGGATTTTTATGGCTGGAAAATATACTTGATATAGATCCCTCGGCAGTAGTTGTATTGATAACCGCTTATGGCGACGTACAAATGGCAGTAAAAGCCATAAAGGAGGGCGCTACAGATTTTGTGCTCAAACCCTGGGAAAATGAAAAATTACTTGCAACAATATATTCTGCTATGCGCTTGCGCGAAACTAAAATTGAAGTTGCCAACCTGAAATCCAGACAACAATTATTAAGCGCCGACGCAGATAACAAATTTCAGGATATTATAGGTAATAGCCTGGTAATGCAACAAGTATTTAAAACTATTGAGCGTGTTGCAGAAACTGATGCTAACGTTTTGATACTTGGAGAAAACGGAACAGGAAAAGAAGTAATTGCCAGGTCCCTTCATCGAAATTCATTGAGATCAGACGAAGCTTTTATCGGCGTGGATATGGGAGCTATCAGCGAAACCCTTTTTGAAAGCGAATTATTTGGTCATATGAGGGGCTCCTTTACCGATGCCAAAGAAGACCGGCCTGGACGATTTGAAGTGGCGCATAAAGGAACCTTGTTTTTGGATGAAATTGGCAATTTATCATTACCCCTTCAGGCCAAGTTACTATCAGTTTTGCATAGTCGACAAGTAACAAGGGTTGGATCCAATAAGTCTAAAGATATTGATATCAGGCTTGTTTGTGCTACCAACATGCCAATTTTTGATATGGTAAAAGACAATAAATTCAGGCAGGACTTGCTTTATCGTATTAATACCATAGAAATTCATATTCCGCCATTGAGAGATCGTTTGGATGACATTCCACTTCTGGCGAATCATTTTCTGAATTTATATGATCGCAAATACCAAAAGAACGTACGAGCTATTAGTGAAGCTGCGATGAAGATACTTCAAAAGTATAACTGGCCCGGAAATGTAAGAGAGCTCCAACATGCTATAGAACGCGCGGTAATTATGTGTAACAGTCAGGTATTGAATCCCGAAGATTTCTTTTTTAGCGCAAACACAAGTCGTGTGGAAGAGACTCAAGTGACCCTGGAAGACTATCATCTGGAAGAGGTGGAGAAAATTTTAATACGAAAAGTCCTTAAAAAACATGACGGCAACATTACACAGGCTGCCAATGAGTTGGGCTTAACCCGATCCTCTCTTTATCGTAGATTAGAAAAGTATGGGCTTTAGTACGTTTAGAATTGGTGTGTTATTCCGAGTCATCATCATAAGTTTGACGACCTTTTTATTTGTTTACTTAGTTAGTTTCAATGAAAAGTATGTGAGTGCAGTGATCGTAGCAGGTGCGATCATAATAGAGATCATTGATTTATTTAGGTTCACAACAGTTACAAATAAAAAAATAACCAAGTTTCTTGAGTCAATTAGATATTCTGATTTTTCTTCCAGCTTTTCTTATGATAATAAATTAGGAAAGAGTTTCAGGGAGCTGAACAAGTCATTCAATAATGTTGCGGATGCATTCAGGAAGGAACGTGCTGAAAAGGAAGAGCATCTTAACTATTTGAATACAATAGTGCAGCATGTCACTACGGGTCTTTTATCATTTGACAACGAAGGTAAGGTTGGTTTGATCAATTCCGCTGCAAGGCGATTTTTGAATATGCCTCAACTAAGAAATATCAGTGAAATTTTAGCGGTAAATGTGACACTCTATAAAAAGTTGAAGCAAATGGGCCCTGGTGAAAAGGCGCTTATTCGGGTGAGCAGTGATTTAAATCTCGCAATTCATGCCACCGAATTGAAACTAAGAGGGCATTCATATAAGTTGGTAGCTTGCCAAAATATTCATTCCGAACTGGAATCTAAAGAAGTAGAAGCATGGCAAAACCTGACCCGTGTATTAAGGCATGAAATCATGAATTCAATTACGCCGATAGCCTCTCTAACCGGTACGCTTAATGAAATTTTATCTGAAGATTTGAAGCCGGTAGGGAAAGGTTTTTTTGAAATTACCGATGAATCACTTAGTGATCTTGAGGAAGGTTTGCAAACTATTGAGAATAGGAGTAAGGCCTTAGTCAAGTTTGTTGACGCATACCGTGATTATACAAGTATTCCAAAACCAAAGTTTGGTCTCATTAAAATTGATGAACTATTCGACCATATTTGCCAGCTATTGAAAAGAGAGTTCAAAGAAACAGGAATTGATTTTAATGCAAACATTCTTTTCAATGATTTGGAAATAACTGCCGACAGAGAGTTGATCGAAATGGTTTTGATCAATTTGTTAAAAAACGCCAAGGAAGCTTTAAAGGAAGTTGAAGAATCAAAAATTGAATTAATTGCCAGAGTTGATGGTGAACGAAGGATTTTATTGGATGTGAAGGACAATGGCCCGGGGATTATTCCTGAAGCCCTGGAAAGAATTTTTATCCCGTTTTATACCACAAAAAAGTCCGGATCCGGAATTGGATTGGCGTTATCGAGGCAAATTATGCAATTGCACCACGGCACGCTTTCTGTTAAATCAGAACCTGATTTATATACCATTTTTACGTTGAGATTTTAATTGTTTGAATCGCGGATCAGGTGGACTATGGAATTACGACGAAAAGGATTTAAAATATTATCTCTCCCGTCTGCCCGGTACAATGCCGGTCTAAAAGATCTTTTGGATAACTGAATTTTGTGAAAGCATTCATTAAAAACTCGTACGCCAAAGCCAGGTTATCTTTTCCTATGGCAGTCAAGCTTTCTTTCATTTCAAATTCAACTCCTTTTATATGCAGTAAATAGGTTGCTGGATATTTATTATATAGTGATTGGCATAGGTGTAATACAAAATCAGGCGACATGGCATGCATGGTAAATTCCGTCTTTTGGTTTGGTTTAACCTGTGACAGCTTAAAATCAGCGATTTGCTCTATGCTTGCATCAGCGAATATTACCATGTCATACTCGCTGATGGTCAAGGCATCTTCTATATTTAATTGATAATTTGTGTCAAAATCCATGGATTTTATGTCCTTTTCTTCAGCCCACTTCTCCATGTGGTCGGCTAATAAAACTCCAAGAGCATCATCCTGTCTCCCTGGATTCCCATACCCAAATATCAATATCTTTTTCAATTTGTCTTTTGATCCAGCAGATTTTCGTTTTTATCAAATAAACTGATTTCCAAGGGCATTTTTCCCAGGGCATGAGTAGCACAACTGAGGCAAGGATCGTAGGCTCTTATGGCCACCTCAACTGCATTTAACATTCCTTCCCGGATGGATTTTTGTCCTGAAATCATGGCGTCAGCTACCTGTCTTACAGCCTTATTCATGGGCTCATTATTATTTGTAGTCGAAACTATGAGATTGCACATGGAAATCAGATCATTCTTTTCACTCCTGTAATGATGGAATAAAGTACCTCTTGTCTCTTCGAGCACTCCGACGCCTTCGCTCCCTTTTTTGCCTTTGGCTACCAGGTCTCTACCCTGAAGGTCAGCATCATTTAGTAGGTCTTTCATGACTTCAGCGGCATGAAGCGTCTCTATCAAACGCGCCCAATGCATGTGCATTGACATGTTATTTGGTTTGCCGTTGGTGTAAGCTTTAAATTCCTCGAACTCTTTTTGTGCCAATGGGGAAGGAATAAAATCACATGTATTGAGCCTGGCCAAAGGGCCAACCCGATACCATCCATCTTTTGTGCCGAGGCTTTTAAGGAATGGAAATTTCATGTAACTCCAGCTTTTCACCTCTTCTCCGATGTAATCGAGGTAATGCTGATAATCAATATCATGAAGAATTTTATCTCCTTTCTCATCGACTGCCCTAATGACGCCGTGATAAAAGTCTAATGCACCGTCCTTTCTGACAAGACTTAAATGATTTGATGGAAAAGCGGCAAAAGTGTCCACCAATTCCCGGTTTTCATTGTGGTAACCTTTAAACAGATTCAATGCATCCTTCGACCATTCAATCATTTTATCAATATTCAATGGGTCTTTTCCCTTTACAAAAAAGTCTCTTTCCTCCGAGCTCAAATTCTTATTGATACCTCCGGGAATTGCTCCTGTTCCATGAATCTTCTTACCGGCAGTCGCCCGGATAATTTCCTGCCCGAATTTTCTCATCATGACGCCCTGAACCGCCAGTTCCGTAAATTCTTTGGCTACTTCTATCACATTCCTTTTTTCAGGCCTTGCATCTATCCCAAATAATAAATCAGGGCTCACAAGGTGGAAGAAGTGCAGGGCATGAGATTGAAACATTTGACCATAGTGCATCAATCGTCGCATTTTTTCTCCTGTAGGGGTAAGCCCGTCAGGGCCTGCTCCAACGATCACATCCAGGGCTTTTGCAGCAGCCAGATGATGACTCACCGGACAAATACCACATAATCTCTGTACCAATACGGGCGCTTCCCAGTATGGTCTTCCCTGAATAAATCGCTCAAATCCACGGAATTCTACAATATGCAATCTGGTTTGAACTACATTGTTATCATCATCCAGATGAATGGTCACTTTTCCATGTCCTTCTACTCTGGTGACCGGTTCTATCGTTAATTTCTGTCCCATTTTTGATAGGTGTTTTTAATCAAATTTTATTACTTCATAAGGCAAGTTCAATGGATTGCCGGTAACTAATGCATAAAGCGCCTCCCAAATTAGTTCAGCTTTTGGAGGACACCCCGGCAAATGATAGTCAATCCTTACCACTTCATGGCAGGGATATACTTTATCTAGAATTACCGG
>DAOVVI010000404.1 GCA_030637245.1 Cyclobacteriaceae bacterium | reverse complement strand
TTAATATTTTGGCTATCTTATGATCGAGGTAAGCTACCTGAACAAAGAACCCCTAGTGCCGGCTCACTCTTCGGCCACCCCATATGCGGCGTATTCGTCGTTGGCGGGAAATTGACTACCAGCTATTTTATCATATTTTTGGGGAAGATATCGGAAATGGAGAAATAGGGAAAATCTCATTACAATGTGTCCTATAAATAGGGGTATAAATTATTGAACAATACCTGTGATTTTTATGTCATTTTGAGTTTATTTTACATTACATATCTGATTTTTAGAAATTATGACACGGACAAACCGACTTTTTATTGTTTTGTTTTTTTACCTGTTTTCGTTCAACGGTTGGACTCAAAACAGGCTCCCTGCATTCGAAATGAATGAGCGGTTGGGCAGAGGGATCAATATGGGTAATTCCTTTGAAGCCCCATCAGAAACAGCTTGGGGAAATCCATGGAAGCCTGAATACTTCAAAATCATTTCCCAACTTGGGTTCGATCATGTACGCCTACCTGTTCGTTGGGAGCCTGCAGACCGCAGTATGGCCACTGCACCATACACTATCAGTCAGACATTTCTTGAGCGTATCCAGCAGGTGGTGGATACAGCGCTCAAATACGACCTGCACATCATTGTTAACATGCACCACCATGAAGCGCTCTATGAAGACCCCGATGGTCAAAAAGAGCGGTTTTTATCTCAGTGGAATCAGATCGCAACGTATTTCAAGGAATACCAGGATAAACTGTTGTTTGAGTTTTTGAATGAACCACACGGCAATCTCACTCCCGAGAAATGGAACCAATTTTTTGCTGACGCATTAGCTGAAATAAGAAAAACCAACCCTACAAGGGTAGTATTATTGGGCGTGGCAGAATATGGAGGCTTAGGCGGCATTGTTCATTTACAACTCCCCAATGACGAATACATTATTCTTTCTACTCATTATTACAATCCATTCAACTTCACGCATCAGGGGGCCGATTGGGTAGGCCCAGTATCAGAGGGATGGTTAGGGACGAAATGGAATGACACTGAAGCTGATCGTGAAACAATCGTTAATGAATTCAGTTTTGCGTTTCAGTTTTCCAAAACCAACCACATTCCCATTCATGTCGGAGAATTTGGTGCTTATAGTGAAGCAGATATGGAGTCGCGTGAACGATGGACTACCTTCCTTGCTCGATGGTTTGAGGAACAAGGACTTAGCTGGGCCTATTGGGAATTCAGTGCTGGATTTGGTATTTATAATCCAACCACCGAGGAGTTGGTCCCACCACTTGTTGATGCCCTCCTCAACAACGAAATGCCGGAACCTATTCCTATATTTGCCACACCCATATACTCAAGTAATTTTTCGGACGGTACAGACGGATGGGTTTTGAATACCCAAAGTGGTGCATCTGGATCCCTATCGGCATCAAATGGAGAACTGAATGTTTCCATAACTAATGTAGGTACGGAATCATGGCATGTCCAATTAGTAAAAAACAACATTCCTTTAGAAAAGGATAATATGTATCGCATTTCATTCAAAGCCAAGGCTGCGGCCAACAGGAGTGCCACTTTTTATGCCGGCAAGGCCAGTGATCCCTGGAACGCCTACAGTGGGTACAACGGCATAAGCATTGGTGTAGATGAAGCAAACTTCGTGTTTTCATTTACTATGACTAATCCCTCTGACCCGGCAACAAGGCTTGTATTTGATCTGGGTAAAAACGCTACCGGCGTCATCATCTCTGAAGTAAAGGTGGAGAAATTGGAATTTGTGATTACCGCTATCAATAAACCGGTTTTAAAGCCAAAAGTCATTTTTTATCCAAATCCGGTTTCTTCCGCTCTACACATCGAAGAACTTGGGCGATATCGATTTGCGGAATTGTACGACTTGAAAGGCCGCACCATGGCCAGGTTCGATGTGATGACGACTACATCTACAATTAACATGGAAGGCATCCCGCAAGGGATTTACATACTCAGACTTTCAGGGAATGGACTGGATGACCGGATTAAAATAATGAAGGAATAACTGTATTTGTTGACGAACTAATTCCATAATAGTGTGTGGAATTGTTTTGAAAAATGCTTGTTCCAAGGTTAATAAGTGTTTGTGCAGGAGAAGATAAATCACCAATCACCTTGTTCTCCTTGGCAAATGACAGTTTAATTTCTTTACCCGGTGCATCATTTATATAAAGACGTAAAAGCTCTTTCTCGATAAAATAATGTCTTGTATTAGTATCACTATTAATGAATATTTTTATTTTTTTACTGAGGGCTTCTTTTTAAAAAAGACGAAAACATAAGCCTCATGATCTGAGCTTAATATCTGATTATAGAAGTATTTGAAAATTGTTGGCAAAGTTTTGTTCTCATCCATATTGACCTAAACTAATTATCCTATCGTATCTCTAAGTTTAATGAATTATTGGCTTATTTGTGAATTCAAATTAATTGGATAGATTTTAAAGAATAATATAAAAATGAATTACAAATAAAAATTAGTATTTTGTCCCATACTGTTAAACACTTTAACCTAATCCAATGACCAGCGATAGAAGAAATTTTCTCAAAAAAAGTTTACTAGGGACTGGCTGCCTTATGCTTGGCGTACCTACTATTAATGCTCATACCAAGTCAGACCTAAAAATCACTAAAATAAGTCATTACCGGGATCCGGATTATAAAAAGCCCACGTTTGCACAGGCAAGGGACATTGTTGTTGTAGAAACTAATTCTGGGATATCAGGTATAGGAGAAGGCGGATCGAAGGAAATGATCCAAAATTGTGCGGAGATGCTAATTGGAGAAGATCCGTTCCGCATTGAGCATTTATGGCAAAAAGTGTATCGTGGCTATTTTTACCCTTCCGGGAGAGAGCGGCTTCATGCCATGGGAGCACTGGATATGGCACTTTGGGATATAAAAGGAAAGGTTTTGAAAACACCTGTTTATGAGCTGTTGGGTGGATTGACCAGGGATTATGTACCATGCTATTCCACGGGTTTTCCCAACCAGGGATCGACAAAGGAAACGGCCAAAGTCTGTATGGAGGCCGGATTCTATGCGTTTCGTACCGGGGGATCTGTAATTGAGGCAAAGGAGATATTTGATGCGCACAAGTATCTTGATGATATTTACCGAATGTGTGAGCAAATCAGGGAAGGGGTTGGAGAAAAAGGACAGTGGTGCATTGATTTTCATGCGCGGTTTGATACCCCGGAGGCA
>DAOVVI010000055.1 GCA_030637245.1 Cyclobacteriaceae bacterium | reverse complement strand
TACCGATACCATGTGCTGTACGTATCGTGCCAGTAATTGGTGTATCCATTGAACTGAAAATCATTTATTACTGGATTTTCAACATGTTTGCCGGGGCCAGAATACTTAAAATCATCCAGGTTCTGTGCCGGAGCCAGTGATCCGAAAAATACCAATGATAGAGAAATATAATAAGATTTGTATTTCGTAAACATGTTTTTCTCCATTTAAGTCAATTGTCAATGTCCAGGTTATAAAGCTTACTGTTCAAGGTTTTAGATTATTTTGGATTCAAATTTCTATACAAGTAAAACTTTGAACCTTAACAAATTTATTGTGTTGTAATCAAATTCATCTCTCTTAGTTCTTGCACGCCATTTTCCCATGGGCCACCTGCTCCCCATAAATAATAGGTGAAGTACGTGGTTGTCTTTTGATAAATTCGCAGCCATGGCTGAAATTCATTACAATAGAAATGCGCATCAGGATTGCGTGGATGATTCATAAACATATGCAAAAACAGGGGTTGATCAACCGGAAATGCACCTACAAAAGTGATGTCCTCTTTGGTGTCATAGCCGGCATCCCATCCCTCCTCTAATGAGAAAGAATAATGACCGTAATACCTGTCAGGATCCATTCGGAATTCTTCCAATCCTCCCTTTTCGGGCACGGTATATACATCTTCTGTCCAATGTTTTTTGCCTAAAACTAAAACCGGCACAGGCGCCAATATATTTGTTTCAGGATTTTTAAACGTCATGGCAAAGCGCACTTCAAGCAAAGGCGAATTCCCATAAAGGGTATATATCTTTTCCAACTTGTTCCCAAAATAATCAGTTGTCATTTTCAAACGCACATAGTCACCCTTTTCCCTGATCACTTCCACGTCATAAACTTTATGCGTCTCCATACTCGCCTGACCGAGAAAATCTTCAAATCCACCATAAGGATAATATCCCCTTTTCCTGAAAGGGCGTTTATCATCAATGGGCTTTTTAGGCCACTTTTTGTAAAGCACATTATCATCCCGGCTCTTTATCTTATACTCAATCACTCTTGCACCGGTAGCCAGCAGGGTGATCTGAATACTGTCATTTTCCATCCGGTATTCATCTACGCCGTCACTGTTCAGGTCAACCGCATATAGATACGGACTCCCCATGGCTGCTCCAACTCCCAATTGGCTCTCATAATTGATACCTAAAGCTGATATATGGACTTTATAACTTCCGGCAGGGACCTCCAGCTCAAATACCTTCTCATCAAAACCGGTTGTTGTAGCTTGAAAAGTTTGTTTTGCCTTAAATACCGTTTTATCCGTTTGAATATCGATCACGTTCATCTTAACCGGGAAAGATGTTTTGGAAGTGAAATTATGAACCGCAACAGGATAAATGACTTTAGGTGCATGACCATACAACAAGTGATGAACGGAAATAGCCGGAGGAAGATCGAGCATGGCCAATGTCCGCTTTTCCTTTCCTTTCCATTTGAACTGTACAGATATGGCATTTGTACGACCCATCGCTACAGATGAGGGTTGAATTTGTAAATCTATGGTCTTCTGGCTACGAGCTGGCAAGCTCACCTGCTGTGTCTGTTCGCCGCTGATTTTCAATCCTTCCGGCAATACGATATTCAGATCACCGGTTATGGCTTTGTCAAGTGTGTTGGTCAAATGTACTTGTAATGTATAACCGGTCATTTCAGTCTCCAGGTTTAACCTGTCACCAAAATAAGATTCTATATATACCCTGTCCAGCAACAACATCTCCAGCGCATTCCTGAAATTTGCCGGTCCCGTCATCTTTCCCTTTTCAAAAACACCCACTTCCCTGCGATCGAGTATTGCCTCCCACATGATCTCATTGGTAAAAGGGGTTCCCTTCGGTACAAAAAGTACCATGCTCGATAATGCATTCTCATTAAGCAATCGACCGGTACTGAGTATAAATGGAACATCCTCTTCATCAATTTGTTCTTTGTTTCCCTCCAGGGCAATATAGCCGTCGTAATGATAAGGATCTGCCACAGTATCCCAAACTTGTCGAAATGCATATCCGCCTTTTTGATGTGCATACTTGATCCAGGAATCTTTAGTGACCATATCCTGAACCTGCAACCCGTCATAATCTTTACAACCGAAAATAGGTGAGAAACCAACATCAGTAACCACTGGAATGTTTACACTTTTTACCCATTCCTCCAGCTCATTTTTTGATAAAAAATCCATGTAACCACTGAAAACAAACCAATCGTTACCTTCGTTCATCCCCCGGGCTATGACATCCAAAGGATGGCCCGGTGTGCAGGTTACACTATTCAACAGGGTATAGGCTCCAAACCAACCCTTATGTAAATCGAATGCATCAAGAATTTCAGCAGTTTGCTCAATTAGCTCTCCAATTTTCCTTCGCATTCCTGCGTCTGTCGAAGACACGATAAATAATTTTTGTTCTCCATTTTCGAGTGAACAGGCATGAGCACGTTTCAGATCAACAGCTTCGTATTGATGACTTTTTAATTCTTTTACAAACTCTCCGGTATCAGGCAAACGATTAGTCAGTTTTTTCCCAATCCCGGAGCCGGGGTCCACAAAAACCAGCACATTTCCTTTGGCCAATGCAGCATCCAACTCACCCTGGCCTGGCTGATTGAGGATGGTGTATGATGTACTTAAAAGACCTGAAAGAAAACCCTCACACATAGTAAATCCAGGGATGCCCATGTCTTCAGCGATATCGACTTTACTTTGCAATATGGTCTTTTCCACATTGGAGACAGCCATTTTGTGAAGATTACCATACCGATACCATGTGCTGTACGTATCGTGCCAGTGATTGGTGTATCCATTGAACTGAAAATCATTTGTTACTGGATTTTCAACGTGTTTGCCGGGGCCAGAATACTTAAAATCATCCAGGTTCTGTGCCGAAGCCAGTAATCCGAAAAATATAAGTGATAGAAATATGTAATAAGATTTGTATTTCGTGAGCATTTTTTTCGACTTAATTAAATTGTAGGGTGAATTGAATTTTAACCACAGAGGGCAACAGAGTTTGACTACACTGAGAAAACACAGAGTTAATATCCCTGCCCTCCGGCAGGCGGGCATTTACAACACGCTTAATTCTATTGATTTTTTCCGGTAATATCATTGTCATTCATATAATTCCACTCTGTAGTACTCTGTGTAAAATATCTGGGTTCTCTGTGGTAAATAATTTGAACTCTAATAGTGACACCAAGAACTAAATTTATCTCGTCGAAATCAGATTCATCATTCTTAAATCTTTCACACCATTCTCCCATGGACCACCGGCTCCCCAGAGATAATAAGAAAAATACATCGTACTCTTTTGAAAAATCGGCAGCCAAGGCTGAAATTCTGTATAATAATGATGCGCATCTCCATTGCTGGGATGGTTCATCCACATGTGCAAAAACAAGGGTTGATCTACTGGAAATGCCCCTACAAAAGTAATATCTTCTTTGGTATCGTAGCCTGCATTCCAGCCTTCCTTAATATTTAAAAATGCCTGACCATAGTATTTTTCCGGCTTCATGCGCAATTCAACAATACCATCTACATCGGGAACCATAAACACGTCTTCTGTCCAGTGTTTTTTCCCCAGTTCAAGAATGGGTTGCGGGCCTAGCACATTTGCTTCCGGATTCTTAAAGGTCAGTGCGAAGCGCACTTCCAATAGAGGTGAATCGCCATAAAGGGTAAACGTTTTTTCTATACGATTGCCAAAGTAATCTGTCCACATTCTCACCCGCACATAATCTCCTTCCTTCTTAACTAATTCAGCAGTATATACCTGATGGGTCTCCATACTGGCCTGACCAAGAAAATCTTCAAAACCCCCATATGGATAATATCCCTTTTTTCGGAAGGATCGCTTATCATCGATTGCTTTTTTTGGCCAGAGTTTAAACAGAACATTATCGTTGCGGCTCTTTATAATATATTCGATTACCCTGGCACCTGTTGCAAGCAGTGTGATCTGAACACTGTCATTTTCCATGCGGTATTCGTTCACGCCATCATTATTCAAATCGATTTCATAAGCATAAGGAGCTCCCTCAGCTTTGCCAACTCCCAGTTGCGATGTATAATCAATTCCCAGGGCAGATACCTTAACTTTATAGTTACCGGCAGGCAAATCTAACTCAAACAGCATATCCTGAAATGTACCCGTTGCAGCATTGCAGGCTTGTGAGGCTTTAAAGATTACTTTCTTTTCATTATCAGTCTCCACTACCTGAATTTTTACAGGGAAAGAAGATTTAGTTGTAAAATTATGGATTGTTACCGGATAGCTTACTTTTGGAGTATGCCCATATAGAAGGCGGTGGACTGAAATGGCCGGGGGTAAGTCCAGCATAGTCAGGGTACTTTTCTTTTTTCCATTCCATTTGTAATGTACAGCAACAGGGTTTGTATTGTCCATTGCATTTGATCCTGGCTGTAAGGTAAAAAGCTGGGTTTTTGAACTTCCCGGAGGAAGGGTTATAGAAACCGATGAGTTTCCCTTTACTTTCACCTTTTCATTTAGAGAGAATTCTAAAGTTCCGGATACGGGGACTTCTGAGGTATTTGAAACTGTCACCTGCAACTCATAACCTTCAATTTCCGCTTGCAGATTAATACGATCTCCAAAATATTCTTCCAGAAACACCCTGTCAAGCAATAGCATTTGCAACGCATTGCGGTACAATGCAGGGCCCATCATTTTTCCTTGTGCCAAAACGCCCACTTCGCGCCGGTCGAGGATGGCCTCCCACATATTTTCGCGGGTCAGCTGTTTGCCTTTTTCAAGGAACAGCACCATGCTTGACAAAGCGTTCATATTTAACATGCCAGTTCTTAAAACAAACGGCACATCTTCACTATCAATTTGTTCCTTGTTCCCTTCGTTGGCAAAATACCCATCATAATGGAACGGGTCGGCAAGAGTATCCCAGACCTGCCGGAACACATAACCCTCTTTCTCCCTTGCAAAATTAACCCATGATTCTGCATCGTACATTTGTTGTATCTGAAACCCATCATAATCCTTGCATCCATACACCTGGGTGGCACCCACATCCGTTACAATGGGAAGTTTTACCTCTTTTACCCAGTCAGTAATTTCATCTTTTGACAAAAAATCCATGTATCCCTCGAACACAAACCAACTGTTCCCTTCATTCATACCTGTACCGATCACCTCCAAAGGATGCCCTTTTGTACATGTCACACTATTGAGTAGCGTATAAGCGCCAAACCAACCTTTATGAAAATCAAATTTTTCAATTATATCTTTTGTATTGGCAATGAGATTTTTTATCTGTTCCCGTGTTTTTCCATCCGGTGAACTGACGACAAAAAGTTTCCTGTCTCCATTTTCAAGATAAAAGGCGTCTGCTCTTTTCAGGTCAGTTGCATCATACTGATGGCTTTTTAATACTTCCGGCCAAATGTTGTCAGATGGAAATTTTGCAGTCACCTTTTTCCCGGTTTCTGTATTGGGATCAACAAAAATGAGTACATTTTCTTTTGCAATAGCATTCTCCAAATTAGCCTGGTCAGGTTGATCCAAAACACTATAAGGCCCGGAAAATAGATTATCTATAAAGCCTTCCTGCATGAGCAGGCCAGGAATACCCATGTCTTCGGCAATATCCACTTTGCTTTGCAGGATGGTCTTTTCTACATTGGGAACGGCCATTTTGTAGAGGTTACCATATCGATACCATGTGCTGTACGTATCGTGCCAGTAATTGGTGTATCCGTTAAATTGAAATTCATTACCGATAACATGATCCGGAACTGAAATTGAATGATCTTGCCCAGGTTGAAAGCCATCAATATTCTGGCCGCTTGCTAAAAAATTAAATAAGAAAAAAGGGATTACTAAAATGAGACGAGAGCAGAAATATTTTTGCATTTTATGAAGTAGTTAAAGTGTATTTCAAAATAAAAATAGATTTTAAAAGCCAAACCAATTTCTGTAGCTGCAATTAAAATAGACTAAAGAAGGCTTTGCAAAACCAATCAAAAAAAACGAGCTGAAGGTTTCGTAAAGCCTTTTAAGAAAGATCATCGAATGTTCTTTTTTACTAAGTATTAAAAATACCTAAATTCAAGCCAAATACAAATTGTTTTAGATTCTAATAGTTTATAATTTCCCAACTTATTAGTTCAACTTTACTTTTAAAATCTATACCCATGAAAGGAATACTAATTCTCAATGTAAGACACTTCATTTTTGTAAACTTTGTCGTATTGTTTTTGCTAACTCCCCGGTTTGGGAATGGCCAGAAGGCGACCATTGCTGAAGAACAGAAAGTACTAACAACCTATCCATATTCAGATCCAAGTCCGGTTCCTATTGTTTCTGACAATCCAAAAATTTATCCATACAACAAATTTGAAGGATACAGCCACCAGGGGAAGGAAGAATCCTGGAAAATTGTCAGATTGGAAAATGACTATATAATAGTATGGGTATTGCCGGAGTCCGGTGGGAAAATATGGGGTGCAGTAGAAAAATCCACAGGAAAGGAATTTATCTATCGAAATGAAGTGATGAAATTCCGGAACATCGCTATGAGAGGTCCGTGGACTTCAGGAGGTATTGAATTAAATTTTGGAATTATAGGGCACAGTCCATCCACAGCATCGAAAGTTGATTATCTAATCCGGGAAAATGAGGATGGAAGCGTAAGCTGTTTTGTGGGCAATCTGGATTTAGCATCCAGAACCCAATGGAGAGTTGAGGTCAGGCTGCCTGCTGATAAAGCATATTTTGAAACAAATGTTTTGTGGTATAATCCAACATCTTTGAATCAATCCTACTACAACTGGATGACCGGCGCTGCGGTTGCTACAGAAGATCTGGAATTCTATTGCCCGGGAAATTTATACCTGAAACATAGCGGCGAGCCGAAAACATGGCCTTTGGATGCTGAAGGAAGGAAAATATCTGTTTATAAAAATAATAATTTCGGGCCTTCAAAATCGTATCATGTTGTCGGGTCGTATGAAGACTTCTTTGGCGGATATTATCATAATAACCATTTTGGCTTTGGACACTGGTCGGCCTATGAAGAAATGCCGGGACAAAAATTATGGTTATGGGCATTATCGCGCCAGGGAGGAATTTGGGAAGATCTTTTAACAGATACCGACGGGCAATATATTGAATTTCAGGCCGGTCGCCTGTTCAATCAATTTTCACGGGGCAAACATAAAAATCCAAATCGTCAGGTTGGATTTTCTCCATATTTGAGCGATCGCTGGGAAGAAATATGGTTTCCAATAAAGGAAATTGGTGGAATGACAACCTCATCACGTTATGGTGTATTGAACTTAACAGACAAGAATGATAATTTAACCATAGGGATAAATGCACTACAAAACCTGAATGATACTTTATACATTAAAGTAGGGAATGCGATCACCAGTAAAGAACTTCTTAAAATGAATCCCATGGATGTATTTACTAAAAGTTTTCCGAAAAAATCAGGTAGTGACTTTGAAATAGTTGTCGGGGATAAAAAGCTATATTATACTTCAAAGCAAGATTCGTTGATCATAAAACGACCCTTTGAGATTTCCAGGGAACTACAAATTTCGAACCGCCAACAATTGGTTAACGATGGAGAGGACGCCATGAATTTCCGGGCATATGAAAAAGCATTCAGGATATTCAGTGAATTACTTGATAAGGATGGATCTGATAAAGAAGCTTTGCTGGCATTATCCGAATTGCATTTTCGAAGGGGTGAATATAATAAATCACTTCATTTTTCATCTCTCGCCTTAATGCAAAACACCTACGATGACCAGGCAAATTATCTGGCTGGGATATCCTATCGTAAAAAAGGAGATTTTATAAATGCCCTCGAATCATTTGGTTGGGCTGCGAGATCAATTAAATACAGGTCAGTCGCTTACGCTCAAATGGCTGAAATATATGTTCGTTTGAAAAGCTATGATCAGGCAGTTAAATATGCTCAAAAATCATTGGATTTTAACAGGTATAATATTTCTGCCCATGAAGTTAGATTAATAGCAAGC
>DAOVVI010000211.1 GCA_030637245.1 Cyclobacteriaceae bacterium | reverse complement strand
TGATTCAACCAATGTGGTCACACCAATAGTTTCATTGATCACAAGTATAGGTCTCGATCATACCGATATGTTGGGTGAAACACTTCCTGAAATTGCATTTGAAAAAGCGGGGATCATAAAGGAAAACGTACCTGTGGTGATAAGTGAAACTCAGCATGAGATTACAAGGGTTTTTAAGCGTAAGGCGCACGAATTGAACGCACCACTATTTTTTGCAGATCAGGAATATGATGTTTCCGTCAGCCAAAACTCATCTATTGATTTTGAGTTTAAAGCAAAATCAAGTACAAATACGATTACAGCTAAGACTGACCTGGCCGGTGAGTATCAAATTAAAAATATACCGGGAGTCATGAAAGTATTGGATTTAATGAATCTTCAAGGATTCCATATCTCCGACGATCATATCCACAATGGCTTTAGTCATGTGGTAAAAAATACAGGTTTGCTTGGAAGATGGCAAAAAATCCATGACAATCCGTTGACAATTTGTGATACAGTACATAATGAGTTAGGGATTAAGTGTTTGATCAGGCAGATTGAAAAGATACAATATGACAATCTATACATTATTTGGGGTTCCGTTGAAGGGAAAGACCTTCGTGGAGTTTTTAAACATTTACCAAAAGATGCAATTTATTATTTTTGCGAAGCTTCAGTACCAAGGGCGCTTAAGGCTGAATTACTGCAGAAGAAGGCAATGGATTTCGGGTGTCGAGGATTAGTTGTCAGGAATGTAAATGTTGCAATTGAAGTGGCTCGCGAAAAAGCCGGACAAAATGATTTGGTTTTTATCGGAGGAAGTAATTTTATTATTGCAGAAATTAATGATTTGAAGTGAGGAAAAAGCAAGCTAGGTTTGAGGATAACCGCATAAGCAGAAATGTAATAGAGCAGGGAAAGGAGATATTTGAGACCATTAAAGGAAAATGGCGTAGTGAATTTTTTAAAAATGATAACGACATTGTCCTGGAATTAGCTTGTGGTAGAGGCGAATACAGTACCGGATTAGGCGCTATTTTTAAGGATAGGAATTTTATTGGGATTGACATAAAAGGCAATAGGATTTGGGTAGGAAGTAAAAAAGCCAGGATGGAAGGCTTGGATAATGTGGCATTTCTGAGGACACAGATCGATCACCTCGAAAAATTCTTTGAGCCTGGGGAATTCAATGAGATTTGGATTGTTTTTCCTGACCCGAGGCCTAAAGGCAGTGACGAACACCGTCGATTAACCAGTCCCAAGTATCTTGAAATCTATAAAAAGCTCATCAGTCAGGGTGGAATTATTCACTTGAAAACGGATAATACAGCGCTTTTCGATTATACCCTTGGACTTTTGGAAAATCGTGATGATGTTCAGGATCTGGAATACTCGTGGGAATTATATAACTCTGATTTCGCCTTAGATCATCATGATATAAAGACCAAATATGAACATCAATTTTCAGGGCAAGGGCATGCAATCAAGTATTTAAGGTTCAGATTTAAGAATGACTTAATCGATTTCCAATAACTCAAGAATATTTGCCATTTCATCAAAATCCTTATAGCCGGGTCGGATCTCTGAACCACCTTTTAGGGATATGCCTTTTAGTTTTAGTTCGTTCACAATTGTTTTTACATTTTCCGTATTGACTCCGTAACCAAGAATAATTGGAAATTGTGTAGAGTAGGCTTTTATTAACTTAATATCTTCTTCCTCAAGAGCATTTCCCTCAGATTCCAATAAAAAATAATCAATCGACCCGGAAGTATAATTGAGTATTGAAGCCAGATTTTCATTCGTTTCTTTACTAACTAATATTCTTAAAATGAGCGGCTTGTTAAATTGAGTAAACTCATGTATTTGAGATTCATCAGAAATCAACAGGTAATCCACATTAAAATCAGTGAGATATTCTTTTACTTCTTCCGGTGTTGAATTCCCAAATTCGCCGACTAGGTTAACCCCCGAAATCCATACTGCAATTTCTTTAAACTGTTCCGGATTTAATGCGCTTTCATCATGAGGATTTAGTCTGAATCCTACTAAATCCACGCCCATTCCTGCAGAATATCTCGCATCACTCAAATTATCAACATCGCTGATATATACGAAACTACTTAATGCCATTACTTTTTTAAAATTAGAAGTACGAAAAGCTATTAACAAGACAAAGATAGAAAATGACAGATTTATGTGATGCGTATTGGTTGATAAATCAACTCGTATTTTAACTCCAATAAAAATACATTTTGAAGGTATGTAAAAAATGTATGACGAATTATCATGGACAGTAATGATAAATTATTTACTATGATCTAAATTGTTTGCTCGTTACATTTCTAATTACAATATTTACAAACATTATAAGCACATCATTTAGTTGTATGGTATTTTTTGTGCTTACATCATTATCATGTAGTATGTTCATTTTGAGGGGATTGTATATCAATGATAATTTTATAAAGAATTATTCATTGGCATATATTCAAAATAAAATCGAGTATTTATGGAAGTAAAAAACACAAAACATCCAAGTGGATTGTACACCCTTTTTGCCACGGAATTTTGGGAGAGGTTTAGTTATTATGGAATGCGGGCATTGCTCGTTTTATATCTTACTGCTTCGTTTACCAACGGTGGTTTTGGAATGGAGCGATCAGCTGCGTTGGAGATTTATGCAATTTTTACAGGTTTGGTTTATCTTACCCCTATTATTGGCGGATTGTTAGCAGATAAATATTTGGGGCAGCGTAAAGCTATATTTATTGGTGGAGTTGTGATGGCAGCGGGCCAATTTACCCTGGCGGCCAGTGTTTCTTTTGATATAGGAGGGAACATGGAAATGAGGGAGTTTTTACTCTATTGTGGTCTAGGACTTTTAATTTTAGGCAATGGATTTTTTAAACCAAATATTTCTACCATGGTTGGTGGATTATATGATACAAATGATCCAAGAAAAGATTCAGCATTTACTATTTTTTATATGGGGATCAATCTTGGCGCATTTTTGTCTCCGTTCGTAGCGGGAGGTTTAGGGGAAAAAGTTGGATGGCATTGGGGGTATATTTCTGCAGGTGCTGGAATGTTAATTGGCTTGATTTGGTTTTATGCCAGAAAAGTTTCATTAAAACAGGTAGGATTACCGCCGAATGGTGATGAGAGTAAAATATCTTTAATCTTCAAGGATTGGCTGGATATTCTATATTATTCAATTGGAAATATTTTACTGGTAGTCGGCTTTGTTAAGTTAATTAATATTGTAAATGAATCAACTCTTGATATAGTAATCTGGACAACCGCAGCGGTAGGAGGATTATATCTAATGTGGGAAATATTTAAAGGAACTACAGGGAAAACCCAATGGAGCAGGGTGTCGGTTATTCTCGTATTAGCGGTCTTTCATGTAATTTTCTGGTCCGGATTTGAGCAAGCAGGAGGTACGTTCAATCTTTTTGCACAAGAAAATACAAACAGGATTGTTTTTGGTTGGGACGTTCCTGCTTCATGGTTTCAGGCACTAAATCCAGTATTTATTGTAATATTGGCGCCATTGTTTTCGATGTTATGGATAAAACTTTCTGAAATTGGTAACAACCCGAGAACTCCATATAAATTTAGCTATGGTTTATTGTTGGTAGGCATTGGTTTTATTGTTATGACTGGTGCCCAAAATAAAGCTGATGCGGGATTGATGGTCAGTCCACTTTGGCTAATTGGTGTTTATTTTCTTCATACAGCCGGTGAACTCTGCATATCCCCGGTCGGGTTATCACTGATTACAAAGTTGGCGCCACCAAAAATTGTGTCTGTTATGATGGGCCTTTGGATGGGAAGTATTGCCCTTGGAAATTATCTTGCGGGTATAATGGAAAAATTATTGGAAAAATTAGATTTTGAGCTTTATCCGTTTATAGCGGCTGAAACGATAGGCGCCTCAATTGTTTTATTGATCCTTGCTCCATTCTTAAGTAAGATGATGAAAGGAATTCATTAAAGGATTAGATAAATAATATTAAGAAAGGGCTGAAACATTTTGGCCCTTTTTTGTTTACAGATAATATGAAATTTAAAATAAATTTTAAACCCTATCCCGGGGCTCCATATTTTACGGTTCAGGAGCATCAACGGTCTTTTAATCCTAAGATTCATAATAAAATGGATGCGTATTTAAAGCAAGCTGAAAAGCATCTCCGAAGTCTCTTTAATATTTCACCGGATTTTGAATTTGAATTATGCGAATTATCCATGAAGGCAGATCTAATGGATCAAATGGGGGCAGTTATTGTGAAAGACAACCCCGATACAGGTACTGAAATCCCCTTTAAAAGTAAATTAGATGGTAACCCACCAAGGGTATTGGACTTGTCATATTCTTTTCCACAGACTCATTATGATGGAATAAAATATGATTATATCCTCATTGACCCGAATGCAAGCCTGGGAGTTCCAACTGGATTTGTAATCGTTTTTTCGAAATACAAATCCATGAAAATTAATACCTTACTTATAGATCAACGTAATGAAGATCTCGTAAGAGACGCTTTCCTTCTTCAGAACGTACTCTATGACTATGTAGAAAAGGATTTTGTATTGCTTTTTAGAGAATCAAATTACAAATCAGCCGTTTTATATCATTTAATTGAAATTAGTCCGTTGCTGAAGCCGGTTGCGGATAAAACAATCAGATCAAATACTATGATAATGGCTGATTGTAGCTATAAAACTTTAGAGCAAATCGAAATGCTAGGATTTGAAATGGAAGCACTTTTATATAATGAGAAAGTCAGAATTATTATTGCAAATTACCCAACCCATTCCAAAGAGTTGATCGAGATGTTTTCAGATAGAATTGCGGCACTTTAATTATTCTTCCGGCATGATCATCCAGAGTATAATATACACAATTGTTCCCGGGAATGCTGCGCTTAAAATACTAATTACGA